>JBPCPZ010000074.1:0-10079 GCA_050998655.1 Actinomycetota bacterium | reverse complement strand
TCTCGCATCTGGATCAGCATCTCGAGCGACTCGCCGAGACTTGGACCGAGGCCGGCGGTAAGGTCTTCTTCGCGCAGACGGCTGAGGAAGCCACGTCCTACGTGGTGTCGGTCGCCAAAAAGAGCGGTGCCACCGAAGCCGTCAAATCCAAGTCGATGGTGACCGAAGAGATCGGATTGAACGAAGCCCTGACGAGAGCCGGTATCGAACCAATCGAAACAGACCTCGGCCAGTACATAGTGCAACTCGCCGGCGAGCCGCCGAGCCACATTGTTGCCCCCTCGGTGCACAAGTCCAAGGAACAAGTCACAGACCTCTTCTCGCTCATCGGGGGCAAACGACTCGAGAACGACGCCGGCATCCTGACCGAATTCGCTCGCAAACGGCAGCGTCCCAGCTTCTTGTCTGCAGGAGTGGGGATTTCAGGGGTCAACATGGCAGTCGCCGACGAAGGCACCTTGAGTCTCGTTACCAACGAGGGCAACGGGCGGCTGTGCACTTCCATGCCGCCGGTTCACATCGCGGTTATGGGCATGGAGCGAGTCGTGTGGGACTTCGACCAGCTGGCGGTCATCCTGTGCCTTTTGGGCCGCGGCAACACCGGCCAGAAGCTGAGCCAGTACACATCGCTGCTGCACGGCCCCAAGCGTTCCGCGGAGATCGACGGGCCCACCGAGAGTCACCTCGTCATCGTCGACAACAACCGCTCGAACCTGCTCGGCACTCGCTATCAGAGCGCGCTGAGATGCATCCGCTGCGGCGCGTGCCTCAACATCTGCCCCGTGTTCCGTCAGGTGTCGGGATACGCCTACGACCCCGTCTACTCGGGACCCATCGGTGCAATCATCACGCCCCTGCTCAAGGGCGTCGAGAATGCCGGAGAGCTCGCCCACGCTTCGACGCTGTGCGGCGCTTGCACCTCGGTGTGCCCGGTGA
Organism: Actinomycetota bacterium; assembly: GCA_050998655.1. Taxonomy (GTDB): domain Bacteria; phylum Actinomycetota; class CADDZG01; order CADDZG01; family WHSQ01; genus JACDAL01. Next base: position 9,143 of record JBPCPZ010000074.1, on the reverse strand, counting down.
AGATCCCTTTGCACGACCTCCTCCTCTACGTGCGCCAGGACTTCGCACCTCATGCGAGCGCGACCGAGCGGGCCGCCTACAAAGCATGGTCGCTGGCGTGGTCGAAACAGTGGGGCTTCTCTATGACCAAGCGCGCAGGACGGCTCCTGGGGCGTATGACCAGGGGTCGTCCGCTGCGCCGCCTCTACCTTCCGCTGATGGGTCGCTGGACGAAGGGCCGGCAGTTCCCCGGCTTCCCCGGCGGCAAGCGCACTCCTCGGCCGTGACTACGCAGAAGCAGTTCCTCGACAACGTCCGATCGAAGCTCGAGGGCGGCACGAGAATGCCTTTGGCGATCCCCCCCGACTGGGCTCCAGTGATCGAGGATCCTCTGCAGCGCTTCGCAACGGAGCTCGACGCCGTGCATGGACATGCCCATCGCTGCCTCAAGGCTCGTCTGTCGTCGACCGTCGCCGAGATCGTTACCTCCTATTCCGCCTCCCGGGTGCTCCTGACTCGTGAGGAACCCCTGCCCCCGGATCTCGATCAAGAGCTCGAGGGCGCGGGGGCTGAAGTGGTTTGGTGGCCGGAAGGAGGGCGTGACCCGGCCGAGGTTGCCGACGTCGGAGTGACCGCCGCCCTGTGGGCGGTCGCCGAGACCGGCACCGTGGTGGTGACCTCGGCCGCCCCAGGGGGGCGAGCACCGAGCCTGCTGCCCACGGTCCACATCGCGGTGGTGGCCGCGTCCCGGATGGTCGACACCGTGGCCGCGTTGTTCAAGGAGATCGCCGGGCTGCCCGAGCGACCCTCGAACCTGGTCCTGGTGACCGGGCCAAGCAAGACAGGGGATATCGAGAACATCCTGGTGCAGGGCGTGCACGGGCCCAAGGAACAGCATTCGATCGTGGTCGAGGATATCTAGGCCCGAATTTGGTCGATATGGCGGTAGTCAAACGCGCACCGAGCGCGCCTGGGTACGGAATCGGGACTTCAGAGCGCCCAGAGCGCGATCGACTACTCGGGGCGGGTCCCTGGCGGGCGGGTCAGAGGATGCCCTCCGCCTTCCTCTCGGCCCGGTCCCCGTCGGTGAGGTCTCTAAGAATGCAGAACTCGTTGCCCTCGGGGTCTGCGAGGACGACCCAGGTGACCTCTTTCTGCCCGACGTCGGCGGGCGCGGCCCCCATCGAAATCAGCCGCTCGACCTCCGCCTCCTGATCGTCTGAGCGCAAATCGAGGTGGATGCGGTTCTTGACGACCTTGCCCTCGGGCACCTCCAGGAACAGGAAGCGGGGGCCGGAGGTGGGGGCCGGGGGAACGATCATGACCTCGGCGGGGTCATCGTCCTCGAGCATGGTGTAGCCGAGGGCTTCGGCCCAGAATCGAGCCAGGCCCCGCGCATCGTCGCAATCGATCGCTATCCAGTCGATGAACAACATTGGTCGGCTCCTTCTGTTGAAAGACTATCCGGCTTCTGCTCGCAGAACTAGTTGCTCGGCCGCCGAGAACGCGCACACACGGATCAGCAAGGTGGTTACGTGCGACGCGAACCCCGAAGCGGCCAAGATCATAGCTATCACGGCGAACTGGTAGACCGCGGCATAGACAGAGTCGGTCCCGGCCAGGACCATGCCCGCCATCAGCCCCGGTATCCACACGATCCCTAGCGAGCTCAGAGAGTCGATGTGGGGGATGAGACTCGCCGTCACCGGCCTCTTTACATAGGGAGAGGCGGCCGCCGCGGGTGCCACACCCAGAGACAGCTTCGTCTCCACCTCTCCCGTGTGGCCTGTGAGCTCGGAGTGAAGGCGGTCCAGGGTCCGAGCTAAACGACACACGTTGAGCCTCTCCGCCCGGGAGGTGACCCACGTCGCGGTCCTCCGGTGAGGCCCACCCGAGCCAAGAGGCCCGAGACGAGGCCTTGCGTGACCTGCTCGCCCCGCTGATTGGAACCGTAGGCCACGTTGTGTGTCACCGTTCCCGGAAACAGGAACGGTTTCTGCGACACCATGCCCACACGGCGCCTGAGCTCGGGCGGCGCCAGGTCCCGGTAATCGCGACCCCCACGAAAACCGTCCCCTCAGTGGGCTCGTCGAGGCGGGATCAGGAGGCGCAACAGCGAGGACTTGCCGGAGCCGCTGGGCCCCGCCACGGCCAGGAAGCCGCCGGCCCACAACTCGAACGGGATGTCCTTCACGATGTGGAGGTTGCCGACCTTGCGGCCCAGCCGCTCGGTCCGCAGCACTGGGATTAATCCGCTCATCCCCTCTTCCTCCCAACCCACCCGAGCCGGGCCGAACCTCGCACGGCAGGCGAGCCGAGCGCGGTTACGGTGAGCTGAGAGCGAAACCCAAGCAAAGGAGCCGCCGCCCATGGCCGCCGGAGACTTCTCTTACCCGACTCCTCCGCCTGCACGCAACGAGCCCGTCAAGGACTACGCGCCGAGCTCACCGGAGCGAGAGACGCTGCAGGCGCGCCTCCAAGCGATGTCCGGCGAACGCATCGAGATCCCCATGGTCATCGGGGGCCGCGAGGTTTCGAGCGGCGATCTCTACGAGGCAGTCGAGCCACACGACCGAAAACACGTCCTCGCCGATGTCCATCAGAGCAGCGCGCAGCACCTCGGCGATGCTATCGAGGCGGCGGCGAACGCTAAACAGGAGTGGGCAAGCACCGCATTAGCCGACCGGGCTGCAATCTTTTTGCGCGCCTCGGAGCTGCTGGCGGGGCCGTGGCGAGACACGATCAACGCTTCCACGATGTTGGGGCAATCGAAGACCGTGCACCAGGCAGAGATCGATGCCGCCTGCGAGCTGATCGACTTCTGGCGCTTCAACGTCGACTACGCGCACCGCATCTACCAGGAGCAGCCGCTGTCGGGACCCGGCATCTGGAACCAAATGGATTACCGTCCGCTCGAAGGTTTCGTGTTCGCGGTCACGCCCTTCAACTTCACATCGATTGCGGCCAACCTCGCAACTGCACCCGCCCTCATGGGCAACACGGTGGTGTGGAAGCCGTCGTTGACGCAGTCTCTGTCGGCTCACTACACGATGAAGTTGCTCGAAGCAGCAGGCTTGCCCGCCGGCGTAATCAATCTTGTGCACGGTCCCGGGCCGGAGCTCGGCGAGGCGGCTCTGTCGCATCCCGACCTCGGTGGCATTCATTTCACCGGCTCGACCAAGACCTTCGACTGGATGTGGGGCCGGGTCGGCGCCAACATCTCCGGCTACAAGAGCTTCCCCCGGATCGTGGGCGAGACCGGGGGCAAGGACTTCATCGTGGCTCACAAGAGCGCGTCGGTGGGCGCCCTCGCGGCCGCCATCCTTAGGGGAGCATTCGAGTATCAGGGACAGAAGTGCTCGGCCGCATCACGCGTCTACGTCCCGTCCAATCTGTGGGCGGCCCTGAAAGATCGTCTTTCAGACGACGTACCCAGCATCGAGATGGGCGACATCTCGGACTTCAACAACTTCATGGGCGCGGTGATCGACGAACGCGCTTTCGCCAAGCATTCTGATGCGCTTCAAGAAGCGAAGTCGTCGAGCGATGTCGAGCTTGTTGCCGGTGGCGACACGGACGACTCTCACGGTTACTTCGTATCCCCCACCGTCGTCGAGACACACGACCCTCACGCAAAGCTGCTGAGGGAGGAGTTGTTTGGGCCCATAGTCACCGCTTTTGTCTATCCAGAAAAGGATTACGAGCAGGCGCTTGAACTCGTCGACGAGACGAGTCCCTACGCGCTCACCGGAGCGGTCTTCGCTACCGAGCAAGCAGCAGTTGTCGAAGCGCGAGCACGTCTGCGCTATGCAGCGGGGAACTTCTATGTCAACGACAAACCAACGGGGGCCGTAGTCGGCCAACAGCCCTTCGGCGGCGCCCGACGTTCGGGCACCAACGACAAGGCCGGCTCGATTTGGAACCTCATACGCTGGGTCAGCCCTCGAACCATCAAGGAAACCTTCGTGCCGCCGACCGACTACCGCTACCCCTACATGGACGAGCCTCAGACATGAAGATCGGAATGGTCGGCCTCGGACGCATGGGCTCGAACATGACGTTGCGACTTATTCGCGGAGGACATGACGTCGTGGCCCACGACGTGAGCCCGGACGCTATCGAGAAGGTGGTGTCCGAAGGCGCAATTGCAGCTCCCTCCGTCCAGGATTTCATAGGCGCATTGGACGGCCCGCGCGCGGTCTGGGTAATGGTCCCCTCTGGGGCCATCACCGAAGAAACCATCGCCACGCTCGCCGGGCTGCTCGAGATGAACGACGTAGTCGTCGACGGAGGCAACTCTCGCTACACCGACACGCAGCGCCGTGCGAAAGAGCTGGCGGACAGGGGCATCCATTTACTCGATTGCGGAACCTCCGGCGGTATATGGGGCCTGAGTGAGGGCTTCTGCCTCATGGTCGGCGGCGCCGCCGAGCCCATCGCTCGGCTCGAGCCGATCTTTGCGACGCTCGCTCCCGAGAACGGCTACGCCCACGTCGGCGACGTCGGAGCCGGACACTTTACGAAGATGGTCCACAACGGGATCGAGTACGGGCTGATGCAGGCCTACGCGGAAGGTCTCGACTTGCTGGCGCAGTCCGACTTCGACATCGACCTCGCCCAGGTGGCCGAGGTGTGGCGGCACGGCAGCGTAGTTCGCTCGTGGCTGCTCGACCTCGCCGCCCATGCGCTGTCGCAAGACCCGGGACTTGAGTCGCTGAAGGGAGTGGTCGAGGACTCCGGCGAAGGTCGCTGGACGGTGCAGGCGGCGGTTGATCACGCGGTCCCGATGCCGGCCATATCAGCGGCGCTGTTCGCGCGTTTCTCGTCGCGCCTGCCGAACTCCTTCCAGGCGCGCGTGCTGGCGGCGCTGCGCCGGGAGTTCGGGGGCCACGCGGTCACGAAGTAGGCCAGGCCGCGGCTGGGTAAGGAAGTGAAACGCGCCCAGAGGACCTCAGAGCACGAAATGCGTACTCAGACGCACGCTGCGCGCTTTAGACTCCGCAGCGGGGCTGCGGCTGAAGGAGCGTTAAGGGGGCGGTGCCAGGGCGGCCGCCACCGCAACACCGGCGTCGTGCGAGATCGAGACCTCAACGAGCCGGCCCCCCACCAGGGCGTGCGGCGCGCCCACCTTGTCCCTCGTTATCTCGATACGGCGCGCCCACGCCACGAGGGGGCCGAGGCGCAGTGCCTTTATCACTGCCTCTTTCGCCGCCAAGGTCCCGGCGAAGCTCTGAGCGGGATCCCGTTGCGAGTGACAGTAAGCGCACTCGGCCGAGGTGAACAGACGTTTCTCTAGGCCGGGCCTCGACTCCAGCAGCAGCCGGACACGCTCGATCGATACAACGTCAATGCCGAGCACGGAACGCTAGGCACGCGTTCTGCCCGCCGAAGCCAAACGAGTTCGACAGCGCACAATCGAGCTCGGCGCTCCGCGGCCCGTCGGGCACGTAGTCAAGGTCGCAGTCGGGATCCTGCTCGCTCCAGTTGATGGTCGGGGGGATCGTCTGACGCTCGAGTGCAAGCAGACACACCGCCGCCTCGACCGCGCCCGCGGCCCCCAACAGGTGTCCGGTGTTCGACTTCGTCGACGACACCGGCACTCGCTTGGCCTCGGGCCCGAACACCTCTTTGATCGCAATTGTCTCGACGCGGTCGTTGTAGGGAGTGCTGGTCCCGTGCGCGTTGATGTAGTGGACCTCTTCTGGTGAGAGCCCAGCATCGGCGAGCGCCCATTTCATCGCCAGCACAGCGCCGGCCCCCTTGGGATCGGGCTGGGTGATGTGGAAAGCGTCTGCGGAGGCGCCGTAACCGGTGATGCTTCCGTAGATGTGAACATCGCGTGCTTCGGCCGCCTCTCTACGCTCGAGCACGAGCACACCTGCGCCCTCACCGAATACGAAACCGTCGCGACCCGCGTCGAAGGGACGGCTTGCGGTGCGTGGATCATCGTTGCGCCGCGACAGGGCCCCCATGCGCGCGAACGCGGCGAGCGACAGCGGAGTAAGAGCCGACTCGGTTCCGCCTGCGATCATGACGTCTGCGAGACCGTCGCGCACGTATCGATAAGCTTCGCCCACCGCGTGAGCGCCGCTAGCGCACGCAGACGTGGGGGCATAGTTGGGGCCCGTGAGCGAGAACTTCATCGCGACCGCGCCGGCCGCCGCGTTGGGCATCAACTTGGGCACCATGAAAGGGCTCACTCGGCGCGGCCCCGAGTTGATCAGGTGGGTGTGCTCTCGCTCGATCGTCGGAAGACCGCCGATGCCCGTGCCGATGATCACGCCGATGCGCTCGGCCCCGACGTCGAGCTTTGAGCACTCTGCTTCATCCCACGCGAGGCTCGCCGCGCCGACCGCTATCTGAGAAAAGCGGTCGGTGCGCGAGATGTCGCGCTTCGACATGTAGTCGGTGGGATCGAAGTCACCCAGCTCCGCCGCAATTCGCACCGGTAGGTCTGAGGCATCGAACGCCTTGATCTCGGCGGTACCGGAGCGGCCCTCGAGCAGGCCACTCCAGAAAGCCTCCGTGCCGGTTGCGATCGGCGTTATGAGCCCGATCCCCGTCACGACGACCTCCGTCATGCGCCTACTGAAAGCTTCTTCTCGATTAGAGTCACGGCGTCGCCCACGGTGCCGATGTCCTCGAGCTCCTCATCGGGAATCTCGATGCCGAAGCGCTCTTCGAGACCGAGCGTCAGCTCGGTGACGTCGAGCGAGTCGAGGCCGAGATCCTTGGCGAGGTGGGAGTCTGCCGTCACCTCTGCCGTGTCGATGCCACGCTCCTGCAGTTGCTCCTTGACGATGGCGAGTATTTCCTCTCGCTTCTGTGCCATTTGTCTTCCTTTCGTCTTGTCCTGCTCCTAGCTGACTGTTCCTGATGTGCTGCCCTTACCAAACTATGTGCGTGTTAACAGATCATTCCTCCGTCGGCCACCACCACTGCACCGGTAATGAAATGGGCCTCCTCCGAGCACAGAAAGCCGGCCAGTGCGGCGATGTCCTGTGGCTCGCCGGACTTCTTCTGAGGGATGAAAGACACCAGCTGGTCCCGCTGCTTGTCCGAAAGATTGCTGGTGAGGTCGGTGTCGATTAGGCCCGGCGCAACTGCATTGACCGTGATGCCCTTGGCCGCTACCTCTTTTGCAAGCGTGCGAGTGAGCCCGACGACGCCAGCTTTGGCGGCCGAGTAGTTGACTTGTCCGGGGCTTCCTCTGAGGCCGGCGGTCGAGGTGATGTTGACGATGCGCCCGAAGCGCGCCCTCACCATAGGCCGCAACGCTCGTCGACAACAGCTGAAGGTTCCGTAGAGGTTGGTCTTGATCACTCGGTCCCAAGCGTCGTAACTCAGCGAGAGAGCGAGTCCGTCGTGGCGCGTCCCGGCGTTGTTGACCAGCACAGAAACGCTGCCGAGCGCCTCTTCCACTTCTCCGAAACAGCGCTCGACATCGGGGGCCTCGCCGACGTCGGCCTGCAGACAGATACCACTGCGCCCGTTCTCCTCCACCAGATGCAAAGTCTGCTTGGCCTCGTCTGCGTTCGACAGGTAGTTGATACCGATGTCATAGCCACGTCCGGCGAGTTCGAGGGCGATGGCGCGGCCGATCCCGCGCCCGGCTCCCGTAACGAGCGCAACCCGCTCAGTCATGAGCACCTCGCGCAAGGACGAGCTCCTCGTCTGCTTGGGGCGCAACCGGCGCCACCCAACGGACGATCCCTGCCCCCCACACAAAACCTGCACCGAAGGCGGTGAGCACGACCAGGTCCGAGTCGTGCAGCTTGCCGGTCTCGACTGCCTCCGCCAGCGCCAGTGGAATCGACGCCGCCGAGGTGTTCCCGAGCCGGCTGATGTTGAGCATCGCCCGGGCCGGGTCGAGCCCGAGCCGGAGGGCGACCGCCTCCACGATGCGGGCGTTGGCCTGATGGGCGACGAGCAGGTCGATGTCTGGTACCGAGAGTCCCGCCTCGACAAGAACCTCCTTTACGGCGGCGGACATCGACGCGACCGCGTGCCGATATACCTCTCGGCCTTTCATGCGCAGGTGGCCGTCGTCTGCCGGAATGCGCAAAAGCGGCTCCTTGGATCCGTCGGAGACGATACGGAAGGGCCCGAAGGCGATGCCCGGCGCGCTCTCGAGCACGACCGCCCCGGCTCCGTCGCCGAACAGGATGCAGCTGCGAGGGTCGTCGTAGTCGAGCACCCGCGTCAGCAGGTCGGCGCCGCACACCAGCACCCTCCGCGACATGCCCGAAGTCACCAATGCGCCCGCCTGCGCCAACGCCACGAGAAACCCGGAGCACGCCGCGTTGAGGTCAAAGGCGCCGGCGCCGGACGCGCCGAGCGCGTGCTGCACCAGCGATGCGGTGGCGGGCATCTGCTCATCCGGGGTCGAGGTCGCCACGATGACCATGTCGAGCTGGGAGGCCTCGAGCCCCGCGCGCTCCAGTGCGGCGCGGCCGGCCTTGGTGCTCAGCGACGACGCCGAGTCGGTGGGGGCCGCGACATGCCGGCTGTTGATCCCGGTGCGCTCGAGAATCCACTCTTCGCTGACGTCCAGGCGAACGGCCAGCTCTGCATTGTGAAGCTCACGCTCGGGCAGGGCGATCCCCCACCCGGTTATGGCCGCCCCCATCAGTGGAGGGTCAGCTCGCTCTCTTCTGGTCCCGGCCGGCTCACCAAGACGGGCCGTACACCTAGTGCCCGCGGATCCAGAAGAGCGCGTCGCCCTGTTTGACGGGCTGACTTTGCAGAGCCAACATGCCCTTGACCCAGCCCCGGAACGGGGAGCACACCGGCACCCTGTGACCGTGAGACTCCACCACGCCGAGCACCGTGCCCGGCTCGACCCACTCCCCCGACACGGCCAGGTGCTCGGACGACAGCGCGTTGAAGCGTCCACTTGCGGGCGCTACCACGAGACGTTCCGAAATGGCCTCGGTCTCGGTGCCTGCGAACGAATTCTCTACCAGAACCCCGGTATCAAGCATGAGCTGCCACGTCCGCGCTACGAGCGTGGCGCCGGCACCTCTGCGCCAGTCCTGCGACGATGCGGCCGGGACCGAAATCCCTGAAGTCCTGGACGTCCTGCTCAACGAACCATTCGATCGATTCCCGGAAACGGACGGGACTGGTGAGTTGTGCCACAAGCAGCTCCTTGACCTCGGCGG
>JBPCPZ010000055.1:0-9215 GCA_050998655.1 Actinomycetota bacterium | reverse complement strand
TGGGGGCCGCGAGCGCCACCGGCAGGCCCGTGGCAAGCTCGAGAACATAGCGGCCGAAGATCGCCGCATGGTCGGAGGAGCCGCGGGCGACGAGGAGGATCCCTTTTGTGTCGCTAGGGATCGCGGCCCTAAGCTGCCTAATCAGTGCGGGTCGGCGGCCGACCAGCCCAGACAGCACACCAGGCTGTTGCCTCATCTCCGTTGCCATGAGCTCGCCGTCCACGGACGGTCATGCTATCCCCCCGACCGGATGCCACCCTGCTTCCATTACTCGGCGCCGGCATCTTGCTTTCTTATGAGTGCTCATCCTTGGCAACGGCCAGCGCATAGTCCACAGCCTCGCCGAGCGTGAGCCTGCGACCGTGGTCACGCCCGGTTTGGAAGTCCGGACCTTCCGCTGCTTTGACGGCCGCCTCGTAGGCGGCGCGCTCGTCCTCCCACTGCCCGACCGGACCGAGAGCCTCCTCCGTCTCTATCGCTCCCCAAAGCGTGCCGGAGCGCTCAGGGCGGCCGGTCTGGGCCGCGATGCGCGCGAGCACCGCAAGGGCGGTGAGAAGAAACTGGCGCTCGCCGATTGCCCGCGTCTCGGGCAGCGCCTCCAGCGCCCACTGCTCCGCCTCCTCCAGTCGGTCGATCGAGAGGAGGCGCTCCGCTCCGACTGCCAGAGAGACAGCCGTCCACCACGAGAAGCCGATCTCCTTGGAGAATTCGATGCTTTGGCGCATGAGCTCGATACCCCGGTCGTGATTGCCCTCCAAGATCTCGATGTCACCCAGCGTCCCGAGAACTATCGTCTCGCCCTTGCGGAAGCGGGCGCGCTGCAGGAGCTGTCCGCTCTCCTCCGCAAGGGAACGGGCCGCGACGAGGTCTTCGCGGACAAGCTCCGAGTTGGCGAGCCGGTAGAGAAGGATGCCGATGCCGCGCTCGTCCCCCAGCTCCCGGTATCCAGCGAGGCTCTCCTCGTACAAGCGCGTACCCTCCTCGAAGCGGCCGACGATGAAAATCACTCCGCCCAACACTCGAAGCGCCCTTGCGCGCAGCTCGAGAGGTAGTTGGGGGCCGCGCTCCAGAAGCAAACCGAGAAAACGAATACCCTCGAAAGGGCTCGTCGCCGTCCAGTAGTGTTCGAGCGCAATCGCGAGTTGAAGTCCGATCTCAGCATCGCCTCGGGTATGCGACCACTCGAGCGCAGCACGCACATTCGGGGCCTCGGGTATCACCAAGTCGACTCGCTGTGGCCCCTCCGCCTCGTCCGTGAGGTTGGCGGTCTCGGCCAGCTCGAGCAAGAACTCGGCGAGCCGGCGGCGGGCGGGCTCGGCCTCGCCGGACTCCTCCAGCTGCTGGAGAGAGAACTCGTGGATCGTCTCGAGCATGCCGAGTCTGCCCGAGCCCCAGCGGCGCAGGAGGCTCTGCTCGATGATGGACTGCAGCGTTTCGAGTGGGGCCCCGGCGACCGCCTCGGCCCCCGCCGCGTCGAAGCTGCCGGCGAACACGGCCAGGCGGCGGAAGAGCAGTTGCTCCTCTTTGTCGAGCAGCCCGTAGCTCCACTCGATCGTGGCGCGCAGCGTGCGCTGGCGCTCGGGAGCGTCGCGCCGGCCGCCTGTCAATACAGGGAGGCGCTGCTCCAGTCGAGCGAGCATTGCGTCGGCCGAAAGAATCCTCGTGCGCGCTGCTGCCAGCTCGACCGCGAGCGGGAGGCAATCGACCCGGCGGCAGATCTCGACGATCGCCTCCTCGGGAAAGGCGACGGGCGCGCGCTCACGGAACAATGCAACCGCGTCGTGGGTCGGCAGCGGCTCGACCTGGTACTCGTGCTCGCCATCGATTCGCAGGAGGGCACGGCTGGTGATCAAGAGGTGAAGGTTCGGGCAGCTCCGCAGAAGCTCGGAGAGCCGCGGCGCGATGTCGAGCACTTGCTCGAGATTATCCAGTAGCAGCAGCATGCGGCGCTCGTCGATATGCGCAGCCACATCTCCCTGTGCCCCGAGCACCGACGCAATGGTCGGGAACACGAGCTCGGCTTCGATGATGGGCGCTAACGACACCCAATAGACGCCATCAATGAACGTCTCCACGACCTCGGCCGCGACCTGCAGAGTCAGCCTTGTCTTCCCCGTGCCGCCGGCACCCGTAACCACCACCAACCGCACATCGGGAACGAGCGCAGCGAGCTCCGATAACTCCCGCTCCCGACCAATCAGAGTGCTCGGCTGGGCCGGGAGGTTGGTCGCGTTGAGCGATCGAAGGGGTGGAAATTTGTCCCGGCCCAGCTGGAATAGCTTTTCCGGCCTCCCCAGGTCCTTGAGCCGGTGAAGACCGAGGTCGGCAAGGCCGGCGTCGCCGAGCAGAGCGCGGGTCGTGCCCGAGAGCACGACCTGGCCTCCGTGGGCCGTGGAGCAGATGCGGGCCGCGCGGTGGACGTCCATGCCAACGTAACCTTCGTCGGTAACCACCGGTTCACCGGTGTGCAGCGCCATGCGAACGCGAATCGGTCCGTCCGCGAGCGCGCCCTGTCCCTCGTCGGCTGCGGCGAGCGCTCCGGACGCGTCCTGGAAGGCAACGAAGAAGGCATCTCCTTGTGTATCGACCTCGACCCCGCCGTGGCGCTTGAATGCTTCGCGCAGCAATCGCCGGTGCTCGGCCAATGCATCCGCGAAACGTTTCGCCCCGAGTTCGTCCAACAGTCGCGTCGAGCCTTCAATATCGGTGAACAGAAAGGTGACGGTGCCGGTGGGGAGACGGCGCATTTAGGAGAAGTCTCCAGTCTCAGGCTTAAGCCCCAGTGGTCGCACCATCATAGCCGCCCTAACTGGGGCCGTTGGGTTAGATGAGGTCGTGTTCGACGATGCAGGGGCGTTCGTCGAGGGGCCAGGGTCGCGATGATGCCCAGATTGGCGCCCAGATGCCGACCGCCGGCTCCTTCGCGCATCTACGGGCTAACCAGGGAGACGATGTGAGGTCGCTGTCGAAGATCGAAGGGCGGGTCGAGGATAATCTGCGCATGCCCTTACTCATCGCAACGCTGATCGAGACCTTCTACGAAGAGCTGTGGAACAGGTGGAACGACGCCGCAGTCGACGACACGCTTGACGCAGCGTTCGACTTTCGCGGGTCGCTCGGGCAGCAAACTACCGGTCGGGATGAATGGCGCTCGTATCGGAACACCATCCGGGCAGGCTCGGCGGACTTTCACAACGAAGTCGTCTCGTTGGTCTGCGAGGGTCGACGAGCAGCTGCACGGCTGCGCTACTCAGGCACTCACACCGGCCCGCTGCTCGATTTGCAGGCCACACAACGCCGCTTTGAGTACGCCGGAGCCGCCTTCTTCGTAGCGGACGGCCGACGGCTGGTCAGCGCGTGGGTCCTGGGCGATCTCGACGGGCTCCGTCGACAGCTTGCATGACGCGACCTACGGGAAGCAGCTCGCGGACGCTGGCGCAGAGTCGTGGGCGCGGGGTCCTAGGTGGCAAATGGACACGGTCCGCGGCCTACCCACAATGTTTGGTGGGCAAAGGCACACGGTTCGCTTTTCGCCACCCTCTCCAGGCTCAACTCCGACTAGCATTGCGTGGGGGTGACATCGTGCCACCGATGAGTCTGGGTGTGTGCCGGCGTTTCACCCTGTAGAACGCCGGCGATCAAGGCAAAGGAGGCGGGTATGACGAAGCACCTAGAGGGGACGAACGCGATCATTTACGGTGGCGGCGGCGGGATCGGCGGCGGCGTGGCTCGAACCCTCGCGCGCGACGGTGCCAAGGTTTTTCTCGTGGGGCGGACGCAGGAAAAGCTCGATGCGTTGGTGAAGGAGATCGCGTCTGAAGGCGGATCTGCGGAGGGGGCTGTATTCAATGCCCTCGATGAGCAGGCTGTCGAGGAGCACGTCTTGGCGGTGGTCTCCGAGGCCGGCAGCCTCGACGTGAGTTTCAACCTCATCATGCGAGGGGACGTCCAGGGGATTCCGCTGGTCGAAATGACGACGGATGACCTCCTTCGTGCCGTGGTCACCGGGCTGCAGTCGAACTTCATTACCGCACGGGCCGCGGGACGGCGGATGATCGAGCAGGGCTCCGGCGTGATCCTCCACCTGAACAGCGCGTCGGGGGCAGGGGCGATGCCGGGCATGGGGAGCACCGGACCGGCCGACGCGGCGATCGAGGCATTCATGCGTTACCTGGCGGCCGAGCTGGGGCCGCACGGCGTCCGGGTGTGCGGCATCTGGACTGCGGGCGTAGTTGAGACCTTGTCGAAGGAGAAGCTCACAGCGGTCGGCGGTGAGGACACGCCCGACCCGCAGACGGTGGAAAAGATGATCGCGGGTATGTCCGCATTGCGCCGAGCCCCGAGACTGGCCGACGTCTCCGAGGTGGCGGCTTTCCTGGCATCCGACCGCGCCGCGGGCATCACCGGGACGATGACGAACGTGACCAGTGGGCTTGTGCTCAGGTGACACGGTACTAGCTACTATCAAGGAGGCCGCATCGTGGATTTGAAGATTGAACTCGTAGTGATTCCGGTCACGAACGTGGACCGCGCAAAGGACTTCTATGTGAAAAATGCCGGCTTCAATTTGGATGTCGACATGAGCTTCGGAGATGATTTCCGGGTCGTCCAGCTGACCCCGCCGGGCTCGGCCTGCTCAATCGGCATCGGGAAGGGAATCACGGAAGCGACGCCGGGATCCGTCCAGGGCCTGTTCTTGATCGTCTCCGACATACTTGCCTCACGCGCCGAGCTCGTCGAGCGCGGAGTGGCAGTAGACGAAGTCCGGCATCTAGAATCCGGCGAGTGGGTGCCGGGCCCGGATCCAGAGCGGGCGAACTACGCGTCGTTCGCCGACTTCAAGGACCCTGACGGCAACGGCTTCGTCCTGCAGGAGGTCGGACAAGGCGAGCCGGCGTCATGACTGATCGAACCGCGAATTCTTCGAGCTCGAGACGATAACGGAACAGACGTTCTAGGCTGTCGACGTCCTTCCCCCGATGCGTGGACACCGACGCCACGCCAACGTGTCCTAACCCGCGAATCGCGCCCATCACTGAGGATTCCGGAGGAGGGTCAGTTGTTTTACCTCGGACTCGTATAGGCAACGCCGAGCTCGGCCTGGTGGCCATGCGGACGTCGAGACTGGCGCGCCGCAGCGGATTCTGCTCAGCGTGGATGTCGAGGATGTCGATGGCCTGCTGGCGCGGATGGGGTCTCGGCGGACGTTTGCTCGGTCAACCGAACGAGTGGGGACAACGAGTTGCCCAATTCAGACCGGACGGCAACGCCGTCACTCTGACGCAGTCAATCTAACCGAGAGTCAGGTGCAATCGTGTGCCCCCTGCCGGCTGCCGGGCGCTAGGTTCGGACAGTCCCGGCGTCCCACGGTGGGCTGGTGACCTGAGGCTGGTCTCCGTCGATCTCGAGGTCAACGATCTGGGAGGACAACACGAACGAGTCCAGTGGCCCGGGTGCAGCTTCTTCCCCATCCGGTCGGAACACGTGTGTGACGTTGAGGTTTAGGGCCTCCGAGTCCTTCGCGCCTGGAACCTTCATCTTCCATCCCTCAACAGTTCGGCCGTTCTCCAACTTGACTCGGACGTACACCCTGGCTGGAAGTTGACTCCGAGCAATCCTTTCAGGGACGAGCCTTCGGAAGGGGGCTGCACTACGTGCGCCGGCCGTCTTCGAGCGGCCTCGCACTCGCATCAAGATGATGAAGCCGCCGATCAAGAACAAGATCGCCACCAGCACCACCGCAGCGATCTGGCCAATCGGATTCTTCGAAGCGTCTACTGTGATCGTCCACTCTGCGTCCACAGAGGGAACGAAAGGGTCGGAGGAAACAGTCGCGCGTTTTCCTTCCACCGTGACCGACCGAACGCTATATGAAACGGTCTCCGCTTTCAGAGCTCCACCCTCGCGGAGGGTACGCACGCCCCGCAGCCATCGTGTGCCGGGAGGAAACCGCTGCCACGACAGTGCGGTTGGCCCAGCCAGTCCGCTAGAGCTTCCGTGAAAGGTGGTGGAGTCGCTGGCATCATCGACGATGGTGAACGAATCGATGTTCTTCGAGTCGAGGATGTCGCCGTTCGAACTGCGAAAGCGTTCCTTGACCAGGTAGTCGATATCGAAACCAACCTGAACCCAAGAGGGCTCCCGAAAGTCGACGGCGTGATCCGCGGTCACGACGCCGTCCGACCAGGCAAAAAACTCCACGCGCTGCGAATCACCTATCAATGAGTGCTCGTCGACGCTTAACCTGGATGCGCTCGGGGCCTTCGGCGTTATTCTCACCACGCCGCTATTGTCGGTGACGAAGGTTTCGTCACCAAGTCGAAAACGGATCCCTTCGATTGCGGGAACGGTTTCGACGACCAATGTCGGGGTCTTCGCAACCGCCGTATTGGGTGCGATCGTCACTAACCCGCACAGGACCAGCAACGTGATGAACCACAACTCCAATTGATAAGGTCGATTAGACACTCGTCTTGAACTCCTCCCACACGCGATGCCAGCGATCGTCCGCGTCGGGGCTCAATTCCATCTCCATGAAGCCTCTGTTGAAGGAACTTCTGCTCGTGATGGTGTTCCCCAGCTGAGCCGGAACGTAGCCGGCCGCCACCATACCCGAAGGCTTCAGCTTGACTTGGGGTGGCTGATACCCGTTCCAGCCAAAGTTCCGGGTGGCCACGTCGTTGTCGAGCAGGTAATCGATGAAGAGATGCGCCAGTACCGGGCTCTTGGCGTTGCGGAGCACCCCCATGCAGTCGTTGGCCACCGCCCCACCTCCGTCTGGTGGGAACCAGTAGCGCATCACGCTCGGGTCCTCTCCCTCCGGAAAGTAGTACTGCGAGGCGATAGCGTCACCCGACCAGGCGTGATGAATCCAGGCTTCTCCCAACGGTACGTCCTCGTATGCATCAATATCCAGGGCTCCGACGCCGTTGGCGAGCCCGGCAAGGTCATCGGCCACCATCGCGAGCGCTGCTGTGTCGCTGGTATTGAGGTCGGTTATTCCGTTCTTCAGGAGCACCATGCTGATCGTTTCACGATAGTCGTCGAGCAAGTGGATCCGCCCCCTATAACGGGAGTCCCAAAGGATCTCGTAGGGATTGGAGAGAGCCGCGACATCTTCGTCGACGCGGTCCGTACGCCATGCGATCCCCGTTGTGTAGACGGTATAGGGAACCCCGTAACGGGCTTCCTGATCGTAGAAAGGGTTCCGGTAAACGGGCCAGACGTTGGTGCTCAAGTTGGGGATGTAGTTGTGGTTCAAGGGTTGCAATAGCTTGTCTGCAACCAGTCTGCTGATGATGTCCGTCCTATGAAAGAAGACGTCGAAGCTGGACCCCGACCGGAGTGTTGCCAGAGCATCGTCCATGTCGTTGAAGGCCGAGATCTCAACTTTGACGTCGTACTTGGCGGCGAAGTCGTCGACGATCCGCGGCCACAAGTACTCCTCCCAGTTGTAGATCCTGAGAGTTGCACCCGGTTCGGGCTCGAGACCATCCTCCAGAGGGGGATTGTCGGAATGAATCGGCAGCGTGACCGGAGAGTCAGGGCGGGCTAACTCCAAATCGTCGTTTCTGGCCGTCACAGCAGAGGTGGAGCACGCTCCCAGGACTACGGCCGTGCCCGAAAGGGCCATCGACATGGCCGCAGACTTGCGAAGGAAGTCTCGGCGACTGAGATCCCGTCGCCAGAAATCAGACATATTGCGATGCTGCAAGCTCTCCTCCTAGAAATTGGTCCCTCACAGGATGACAAGATTCGTGAGGATTGGCCAGGGGGTCGGGCAAAACGGGGGCCCGGGAGGCATGTTCCTAATGAAGCGTGCTGAGCGATGTGCAACCCTGAGTAGGTCTACGGTGACTACAGGTAGTGTCGGCGGCCCGGTAGGGTTCATGCCTATGGACATCATCCTGATCCACGGTCTGTGGCTCGACGGCTCGTCGTGGGACGAGGTCGTGCCCCTGCTCGAGCAGGCGGGGCACCGCACCCAAGTTCTGACGCTGCCGGGCATGGAGGCGAAAGACGCCGATCGCTCCGAGGTCACCCTGCGCGACCACGTCGACGCGGTGGTCGACATTGTCGACTCCTGCGACCCGGTCGAGGGCAAGGTCTTGCTCGTCGGGCACTCCGCCGGCGGAGCGCTCGCCCACGCCGCCGTGGACGCGCGGCCGGACCGGGTAGCCCGCGTCGTCTACGTCGCCAGCGAGCCCCGTGGTGACGGCGACGTCGGCGGCGACTACCCGGTCGAGAACGGGGAGGTTCCGCTGCCGGACTGGTCATTCTTTGACGAGGAGATGATGGTCGACCTCGACGACGAGCGGCTCGCAACATTGCGCGAGCGCGCAATCCCGTCGCCCGAGCGCGTCACGCGCGACCCGCAGCGGTTGTCCGACGACCGCCGATACGACGTACCAGCCACCGTCATCGCGTGCGAGTTCCCCAGCTCGATGCTCCGGCAGTGGATGAAGGAGGGGCATCCGGGCGCCCAGGAACTGGCGAAGCTCCGTGACGTCGAGTACATCGACCTGCCCTCGGGCCACTGGCCGCAGTTCGCCAGGCCCGAGGAGCTCGGTCGGGCGATCCTCGCGAGCGTCGACCCGGCCTGATCGCCCGAGGGCGCGTCCCGGTCAGTTGTCTGCGTCCGGCTCGAGGGAGGGTGCTCGGTCGGGGTAAAGGCCGGCGACGAAGCCGCCCCGCACTCGTCTCAACTACTAGAGGTCGTTTATGAGCCCCCTGCCTCACATCAAGATGTCCTCGAAGTCATTTCCGGTTGCCTCACGGGACGTGGGCGACATCGCCTGCATAGAGACCGCCGCTGGCCTTTTGCTGCGGCATGGCGACTATCGACCACAGTTTGGTCGCTTCACGGTCGGCGTCGAAGGTCCGTCGAATCTGGCGCGGCAGGGTTCGGCTGGGCATAGGCATGACTGGGCCGGGCTGACAGGTAAGGGAAACGATCTACGCGGATTCCGGACTGGCACGACCACCGTGTGTTAGAGCTTTACCTATGGCTTGCACAGGTGATTGTCTATGTACCGAGATCAACCAGCGACGGGCCGACAACGGCAAGGCGAAACTGCGGATCCTTAGCTCCGGTGCCCCGAAGGAATGTGCTCAGAAGGAAGCTCGTAAGAATCGGGACGAGTGCGATCTGGACCACTATTTCCCTGGTTGCTTCGGAGGGACGTCGGGGTCGATCGTCGGTAAGAGCAACGGAT
>JBPCPZ010000046.1:0-4379 GCA_050998655.1 Actinomycetota bacterium | reverse complement strand
GCGCTCCGGCCAGCAAGAAGTACAGCGACCGCAGGCCGAGGATCGCAAACACGTTCGACGTCAGCACGATGAAGGGATCTTGCGTAATACCGAAGATCGCGGGGATCGAGTCGAGGGCAAACAGAATATCGGTTATTTCGATGAAGACAAGCGTGATGAACAGTGGCGTTGCGAGGCGTTTGCCGTTTTCCACGGTGAAGAGGTTGTGGCCCTCAAAGTTCTCCGTCGACGGAAAGCGGCGCTGGACGAACTTCAAAATGGGGTTCTTCTCCGGATGCACGTCTTCGCCGCCCGACTTGGCAAGGCGAATCGCCGTGATTATCAGGAAAGCCCCGAAGATGTAAATGATCCACTCGAAATTACGAACCAGAGCGGCGCCGGCCGCGATAAAGATCCCACGGAAGATCAGCGCCCCCAAGATGCCGAAGAACAACACCCGGTGCTGGTACTTGAAGGGAATAGAGAAGTACTGGAAGATGACGATGAACACGAACATGTTGTCCACGGACAGCGAGTACTCGATGAGGTATCCCGCGAAGTATTGAGCTCCGATTTCACCGCCCTGCCAGAAGTAGAGCGCCACGCCGAAGACCAGCGCCAGGCTTACCCAGACTGCGACCCAGGTGCCCGACTCCTTGGTCGTAGGCTCGGTTTCATCGTCGGTCTGGAACAGCTTGAGATCGAGGAACAGCATTGCCAACACGAAACCGATGAAGCCTACATAGACAAGAGGCGATACTTCCACTCAGAGCTCCTTCGCTTCCAACACCACCCGCTGGCTCAAACGAGAACCCTCTCGATCTCTTCGAGATCGTCCTGCGACAACTCGACCGACCCAGCGCCGGCATTGTCCCGCACATGCTCCGGGGAGCGTGATCCCGCGATCACTCCGGTGACACCTTTCTGATGCAGTGCCCACGCCAGCGCGAGCTGAGCCAAGGATACCCCGCTACGTTCGGCTATCGGCCGAAGCGCGTCGACGACGTCAAGACTGCGCTCGAACTTGCCGGGGGCAAACAGGGCGTCGTAAGCGCTCATGCCGTGCCCGCCGCCGCGCCAGTCATCCTCGGAGAACTTCGTCTCCTTATTGAAGGCTCCGGTGAGCAAGCCATAACCGAGGGGGCCGTAGGCGATGATGCCGGTGCCGTTGTCTGCGCAGAACTCGAAGAGGTCGCCTCTGCCCTCGCGGCGCAGCATGGAGAAGGGAGGCTGCAGTGAGTCGACATGACGGATGCGCTCACATCGCTCGATCAGGTCCCGCCCGAAGTTCGACACCCCGATTGCGCGGACGAGGCCGTCGTCCACGAGCGCGCTCATCGCTTCCCACGTCTCCTCCACTGGGGTTGTCGTATCCGGCCAGTGAAGCTGCAGCAGATCGATGGCCTCCCGGCTGAGCCGTTTGAGGCTCTTCTCAGCCGCCCCCCGCACGCCCGAGGGGTTGAACCCCGAGCCTTGAGGATGGGGCGCCACCTTGGTGAACACCATGACGTCGCGCGTGCCCTCGAGCGCCCGGCCCACGAGCTCCTCGGAGCGCCCGCCGCCGTAGACCTCGGCGGTGTCGATCCAGTTGATGCCCGAGTCGACCGCCGCCCTCATGGAGGAAATCGTCTGATCGTCGGGAGGATTCGGTCCCCATGCCATCCCCCCCGCCTCCCACGCGCCGTAACCGACCACCGATATCGAAGGACCCTCGCGACCCAGCCTTTCCCTCCGCATCTCTCTCCTTCGTTGCCGCCGTCCGACCGGCCCCCGGGCCCTGGAAAGGATAAGAGTAAACTGGTACCCGAACCATCCGCCTCTGCCGTGGCCCGAATGTGCGTAGCCATAGGCTTGCGGTTCATGAAAACGGGACTGGTCCTCGGCGGCGGCGGTCTCGTAGGTATGGGCTACCACGCCGGGGTCCTGAAGGCACTCCAAGAGGCGGGCACCGAGCCGGGCAACTCCGACGTCATCGTCGGCACCAGCGTCGGCGCGATCGTCGCCGCTTATCTAGCCGCGGGGAAGACGGTGGACGACCTTTATCGCGAAGCTCAGGGCCACGGCCCTGCGGACGTGAGCGGGCCTGAAGCTTTTGAGGCCGACATCAGGGCTTTGTTCACGCCCCTGTGGTCGAACAGAGCCGAACGTCTGAGGCGCATGGGGGGGGCAGTCTTCGCCTTCACGGCTGCCACCGGCTCCTGGGCCCGTGTGTCGGGATCGAAAGTGCCGAGCCGCAAGCTCAGGGCCCTGTTCCCTGCGGGCCTCTACTCGAGCAGTGCCACCGAAGAACGGCTGCGCCGAGAGCTGCCGGCCCGGTGGCCGCGCCCCGATCTCTATTGCGCGGCGGTCGAACTCTATTCAGGCCGGCGCGTAGCCCTCAGCTCCGCCAATACCCCGCCCGCTTCCTTTGTCACCGCGGTGCTTGCGTCGGCAGCGATCCCGGGCGTGTTCCCCCCAGTGCGTATGCGTGGCCGCTATTACGTGGACGGAGGCATCGCCGGCGCGGTATCTCTCGACGTCGCCGTTAAGCAGGGTTGTGAACGCATCACTCTTGTGGCGCCCCTCGGTTGGCGACCGGAGGAGGGCGTTCGGACACTGCGTTCAAATCTGTGGAAGCCGGTGCTGGCGCGCTCGCTCAACGCCCGAACGATCAACCGCGAGATAGCAGCTGCGCGAGCACAGGGGGCCGAGGTTCTCGTCCTTCGGCCGTGGCTCGACGAGCTACCGATGCTCGGATTCAACGCGATGGCGTATCACGACCGGGCCGCCGTGGTGGAAGCGGCTCGGCTCAACACATCGAGGGTTCTGGAGGCTCGAGGATGACCATCGCTGTCGAGGTATTCCAATCCTTTGCCGAAGGAGCCGCTGCCGTGCTGGCTCCTGCGCTCAGTCGCGCACGCTCGATCATCCTTACCGGAGGAACCACGGCCGCCGACGTCTACTCACTTCTACCGCCGGGATGCTTTCGCCCGGGCGCTTCCGTCTTCTTTTCGGACGAGCGCTGTGTCCCTCCCGACCACGAGTCGAGCAATTACGCGATGGCCGCTGCGAGGCTGTCTCTGGCGGGCGTCGACGGCCTTGCCGTTCATCGCATGCGTGGTGAGGACGAGCCGGAACAGGCCGCCGCCGAGTATCACGACGCGATCGCCCCCTTCGCGACCCCCGGCGTCGATCTGGCGCTGCTGGGCCTCGGTGCCGATTGCCACGTCGCCGCCCTGTTCCCGGGATCCCCGGCGCTCGAGTCGTCAGAGCAGCTGTGCGTGGTCGTCGATCGGCCCGACGGACTGCGCGGCCTGACGCTAACGCCGCCGGCGTTGACGACGGCGAAGAAGGTGTTCGTGATCGTTTCCGGAAAGAACAAGAGGCAAGCGGTGGGGCGACTCCTAGGCGGCGACGAAACCCGCAACGACTGCCCCGCTCGCTTACTCGCTGAGTTGCCCGACGTAGTTCTGCTGGGAGATCGAGATTCCACCGAATGAAAACCTAGCGATCGGCGCAAGCTGTGTGCCCTTGCCTTGCTAATCGGCAGTTATAGTCGAACCACAGAGGGAGGGCGGGCCATGGTCAAGATTTCGCACGGCCAACGCAGGCGATCCTTTCTCGCTGCAGTCGACGTGGCGCTGGGCCTCTTTCTCGCGTTTCCCTCGCCAACAGCTTTCTCCGTACGGGAGGCGGTTCGGCCCGGACCAACAGAGCCCCTGAACTCCCCAACCCCGTCCAGGCCAACCGGCCGCCTTCTGGTGGTGGAGGGAAATCCACGGGCCTCGGGACGGGGGGCACCTGTGCGTTTCATAGTCGAGGTCGAGGAGGGGCTCGGGGTGGACAAGGCCCGCTTCGCCGCCGCCGTTCAGCGGGTGCTCTACGACGATAGAAGTTGGGGCGGCGGCTCGGTGCCCTTTCGCCGGGTCGACTCGGCGCCCGCGGCCTTCCGAGTAGCTCTGGCGAGCCCCGACACCACCGACCGACTATGTGCGCCGCTCGAAACGGCCGGCATCTACTCCTGCCATCAGAGTGGCAGAGCCATTCTCAACTTCATGCGCTGGCGCCGGGGTGCCGCCTCATACGGGCAGAACCTGACCGGATATCGCACCTACCTCGTAAACCATGAAGTGGGCCACGCTCTCGGCTCCTACCATCGCAGCTGCCCGGCGGCCGGCGCGCCGGCGCCGGTCATGATGCAGCAGACCAGAGGAGTGGCGCCGTGCCGAGCGCGACCATGGCCCTCTCGAGCCGAGCGCGAGGGAGTCCTATAGGGACCGGCTTCCGCACACCAGACGCGGTCGAGACCCCGCTGGGAAACGGGGCCTCGATCGGTGGTCGGCGGCAGGGACGAGAGTGCCGCCTGGATCAGCAGCTTCTGTGTTTCGCCGTGAGGCGGGTGCCGGGGTCGGCTGCGGACT
>JBPCPZ010000189.1:0-9003 GCA_050998655.1 Actinomycetota bacterium | reverse complement strand
GCTAGGGACCAGGTTGTGGCGGTCGACGATCAGTCTGACTACCCGCCGGAGGCTCCAACTACAGAGCTCTCTGGCTACGAACCCAACGTGGAGGCGATTGCGAAATACGAGCCGGACCTGGTGGTGGCGAGCAGCGCCGGATCGTTGAAGTCGCTCTCAGACCTGAAGATCTCCTTGCTCGTCCAGCCCGCCGCGACGAGCCTGAATGACGCCTACAGGCAGCTTGAGCAGCTCGGCGTCGCGACCGGGCATGTTGCCGAAGCCGCTGAGGAGGTCGCGAGGATCAAGTCGCGCATCGAAGAGATCGTCGACGGCCTGTCGCGCTTCGAGGATAGGCCCACCTACTACCATGAGCTCGACGACACCTATTTCAGCGTCACTTCCGACACCTTCATCGGTCAGGTTTACGCACTCGTCGGTTTGCGCAACATAGCGGATAAGGCCGACAAGGCGGGCACTGGATACCCGCAGCTGTCCGCTGAGTACATCATCCAGGCCGATCCCGACTTCATCTTTCTGGGCGACTCTGAGTGCTGCAATCAAACACCGACGAGCGTGGCGAGACGCCCTGGGTGGGATCAGATCTCCGCTGTGCGGAATGAAGCCGTCATCGATGTCGGCGATGACATTTCGTCTCGCTGGGGGCCGCGGGTCGTCGATTTGCTGCAGACGGTCGTCAACTCCATCTCCGAAGTGGAGCCGGTGGGGTAGTGGCAACCGAGCTTCACTCCACGAGTCTCCGGGCTAGGTGGTTCTTGATTGCGCTCGCGTTCCTGGCTGCGGCGATGGGTCTCGGCGTGCTGATGGGGCCGGTGCCGCTCGGATTGAGCTCCGCGCTCAAGGAACTCGCCGATCGACTGCCGTTAGTCGATGTCTCTTCAGGGTTGAGCGAGCAGCAACGTGCGATCCTGTGGCAACTTCGTGTCCCTCGCGTCGTGCTTGCGGGTCTGGTCGGTGCCACGCTGGCGCTCGCCGGTGCCGCCTATCAAGGTGTGTTCCGCAATCCTCTGGCCGACCCCTATCTGCTCGGGGTCGCTGCGGGGGCGGGCTTGGGCGCCACCATCGCCATTACGTTAGAGCTTGAAGCGCTGGATTGGCCCGTAGACCCACTGCCGGCAGCTGCGTTCGTAGGCGCTCTGGTAGGCGTGACGATGACCTACTTGCTCGGGCGCACGAACGCTCGCGGCCGTACGACCGCAACCCTCATCCTCGCCGGCGTCGCGACGGCATCCTTTTTGACCGCGATCCAGACCTACGTCCAGCAGCGAGAGGACGACACCATGCGGCAGGTCTACAGCTGGATCCTGGGTCAACTCACGACGGCAAGTTGGAGAGAGGTCGCGCTCGTGCTTCCATATCTCCTCGTCAGCGCGACCACAATCCTGCTCCATCGCCGCTTGTTGGACATGCTGAGCGTCGGTGATGAAGAGGCCGCGAGCCTCGGCGTCAACACCCAACGGGTTCGACTGTTGATCGTCCTTGCAGCTTCTCTGGGTACCGCGGCGGCGGTAGCGGTCAGCGGGCTGATCGGTTTCGTCGGTGTAATCGTGCCGCACACCGTCCGATTGCTGTTCGGCACCAGCTACCGTTTGGTGGTTCCGCTGTCGATCCTGTTCGGCGCCGCGTTCCTCATCCTGGCCGACCTCCTGGGGCGGTCGCTAATCGCGCCCGCGGAGATCCCCATCGGTGTCATCACCGCCTTTCTTGGGGCCCCGTTCTTTCTCGTCGTTCTCCGCAGGAGCGGGAGAACGACATGATCCCCATCACGGTTTCGGGCCTCTCGGTTTGCTACGACAAAACGCCCGTCGTTGAGGACTTCGACCTGAGTGTGTCGCCCGGGTCGTGGGTCACGTTGATCGGCCCCAACGGAGCCGGCAAGACGACCGTCCTGCGCTCCATCGCCGGACTCGTTTCGTTCGACGGCGGCGTTCACCTCGGTTTGCTTGCTGTGAGAGGGGCGACGCGAAGGAGCCTTGCTCGCGCGGTGTCTTACGTGCCGCAGAGACCTTTTCTGCCCGTCGGGGCGACCGTGACCGATTACGTCCTAATGGGCCGCAACCCCTATATCGGATACTTCTCGGCCGAGAAACGTGAGGATCTGGTGGCGGTCGCAGATGTTCTCGATCGTCTGGAACTCGTCACTTTCGCCGACCGCGATGTCTCCTCGCTAAGCGGCGGCGAAGCCCAGCGCGTCGTACTGGCACGAGCTCTGGCTCAGCAGGCACCCGTTCTGCTGCTGGACGAACCTACCAGCGAGCTTGACGTGGGCCACCAGCAACAGGTCCTGGAGCTCGTCGACCGGCTGCGCCTTGAAGCCGGCCTGACGGTGCTCTCGACCATGCACGACCTTACGCTCGCGGGCCAGTACGCGGCGGAGTTCGTGCTGCTGGATAGAGGCCGTGCGGTGGCTCGGGGATCGGCAGAGGAGGTCTTGCGCACCGAGCTGATCCAGCGTTACTACGGCGCCTCTGTTGAGGTGCTTGCGAATTCGTCGGGCGTGGTCGTTGTCCCGACACGGCCCCGGAGTCAGGAGGTGTCCCTTGACCGATAGACCTCCCACGAGTACCCCCAAGCGCCCGCCGGCAGTGCGGGTGGGCTCCCTGGTGCTGGTGAACACCGGCCACGGGAAAGGCAAGAGTACGGCTGCGTTCGGTACGATGATGCGGGCGATTGCTCGTGGATGGAACGTGTCGGTCGTCCAGTTCATCAAGTCGGGAAAGTGGAAGGTCGGCGAAGAAACTATCGGACGGCGCCTTGGGGTCGACTGGTGGACCATAGGTGACGGCTTCACATGGAACTCAAGAGACATGGATGAAACCGAGGCGTGCGCTCGTGAGGCTTGGCGCACGGCAAGAGTCAAGGTTGCTTCGGGTGACTACGAGATGGTCGTTCTCGATGAGATCACCTACCCCATCAATTACGGGTGGATCGAGCTCGACGAAGTGGTAGAGGCCATCCGCGACCGGCCTGACCACGTCAACGTGATAGCCACAGGCAGAGATGCTCCACTCGAGCTGATCGAGGTAGCCGACACCGTCACCGAGATGACGAAGGTAAAGCACGCATTCGATCGCGGCGTTCGTGCTAAACGCGGGATTGACCTCTAGTGGGCTTGTCCCTGCTGATCGGAGGCGCGCGTGCGGGCAAGTCCTCGCTGGCCGCCCGGCTCGCCCACAAGACGGGCCTCCCGGTGACCTTCGTTGCGACCGCAGAAGCCGGCGATGAGGAGATGAAGCAGCGGATAGCTCGTCATCGCGCTGAGCGACCGGCCGAGTGGACCACCTTGGAGGAACCGGTAGCACTCGCGCAGGCTGTCGATCGTGCAGGCGGAGACGACACCGTCATCGTTGATTGCCTAACGCTGTGGGTAAGCAATCTGATTCTTGCAGGTCACGATGATGAGGAGGTGCAGGAACGGGCTGGAGCAGCTGCGGCCTTGGCGGCGGGGCGCGCGGGGCACACCGTGGTTGTAACCAACGAGGTGGGGCTGGGTGTCCACCCCAACTCCGACTTGGGCAGGCGATTTCGCGACCTGCTGGGTCGGGTCAACGCGATCTGGGCCGACCAGGCGGAAGAGGTACTTCTGGTCGTGGCGGGCCGAGCGATGACCTTGAATCCCGTGGAGATTTGATGCGGCATTCGGGGACCAGTGTCGTATGAAACGCGCCCTCGAACTCCTCGAGAGGCTGCCCGGCCCGGAGGAGCGATCGCGCGCCGCGGTTAGCAGGCGCGCAGCCGACGTTCTTAGGCCTCGAGGGGCCCTCGAGCGTTTGGACGAAGCCGCGGCGTGGCTCGCGTCGTGGCAACGGACCGCGCTCCCGTCGGTTTCCAGCCCGGCGCTAATCGTCTTCGTGGGAGACCACGGCGTCGTTTCCGAGGGCGTGAGCGCGTACCCGGCCGAGGTGACGGTTTCCATGCTGCGCGCCTTGCGCGGGGGCGTTGCTACCGCAAACGTTTTCGCAGCGGAGGTCGGATCGACTGTCAGGATCGTCGATGTCGGTGTGGGCCACCCCACGGGCAACATCGCGGTAGAGCCGGCGATGGACCACAATCGCTTCGGGTCCTGCTTCGAGCTGGGCAGGGCTGCGGTGCGGGAGCTCGATGTCGACCTTCTCGTTGTTGGAGAGATGGGCATCGGTAATACGACTGCCGCAGCAGCGGTGACGGCATGTCTGTTCGGACTTACCGCCGACGATTGGACGGGGCGCGGGACGGGGATCGACGAAACCACGTTGCAGCGAAAGATCGAAGTCGTACGACAGGCGCGTGAGCGAGTGGGTCCGTGCGATCCAATGGAGGCCCTCCTTGAGCTCGGCGGTAGCGAGATGGTGGCCATCGCGGGCGCGGTGGTCGAAGCTCGCCTGAGGTCGATTCCCGTGGTCCTCGACGGTTTCGTAGTCACCGCTTCCGTAGCCCCACTCGAGGTCAGTCGACCGGGCGCTCTGGATCACTGCATCGCGGGGCACCGTTCTCCTGAACCCGGCCACCAGCTGCTTCTCGAGAAGCTCGGCAAGAGACCGTTGCTGGATCTTGGTCTTCGCCTCGGTGAGGGCACGGGGGCCCTGGCGGCCGTCCCACTCATGCGGATTGCGGCGAGAGCGGTCGTTGACGTTGCCACCTTTGAAGAGTGGGTTCCCGGACGTTGAGCGGACTCACGGGAGCTGTCTCTCTCCTAACGAGAATCCCGGTTACGACTCACGCCGATGAGTTCGAGGTGGAGGGTTCGGTGCCGTGGTTTCCAGTCGTCGGGGCCGGTATCGGGGTGCTCATCGCCCTCGTCT
Organism: Actinomycetota bacterium; assembly: GCA_050998655.1. GTDB lineage: Bacteria > Actinomycetota > CADDZG01 > CADDZG01 > WHSQ01 > JACDAL01. The sequence goes on along the minus strand of JBPCPZ010000189.1, from coordinate 4,222 downwards.
ACGTTGGGGGGATCGTCTTGCTGCCGACGATCGTGGCGGCGACACTTGCCGCAGGCGGGGGCGCGCTCCTCACAGGAGCACTCCACGAGGACGGACTCGCGGATGTCACCGATGCGTTCGCCGGAGGGTCGACGCAGGAAAGACGTATCGAGATCCTCGACGATCCTCGCCTTGGGACGTTCGGTGTGATGGCGCTGACGACGAGCTTTCTCTTGCGGGTGGGCGCGATCTCGGCGCTGGACACATGGAGCGCATTGGCCCTGATCCCTGCTGCCCACGCCATGAGCCGAGTCGGTGTCATCGTGCTGATGCGGCGTCTACCTCCGGCGCAGAGTGGAGGCTTGGGGATCGCCTACTCGCGATCGCTGACCGCCGGTCGTGAGTTGACTGCTGTCGTGACCGGCGTCGTCCTTTGCGCGCTTTTTATCGGGAAGTGGGCCCTGCCCGCCATCGTGCTGTGCGCCGCCGTCGCGCTCGGGATGGGAAGACTCGCTCGGATCAAGGTTGGCGGCATCTCTGGGGACGTCCTTGGTGGTGCGCAACAGTTGGGTGAACTCTTGATCCTCGTGCTCGGTGCAGCAGTCGCACACCAAGGGTGGGACGCTCTCGCCTGGTGGCTCCCATGAAGCTCGATCTCTGGCTCGTTCGACATGGCGAGACCGATTGGACTGCCGCCGGAAAATTTTGCGGCTGGAGCGACCCGTCGCTGAGCGAACGAGGTCGGGTTCAGGCGCGCAACGTCGGTAAGCTCTTGAGCGGCCGGCGTTTCGATTCATTCGTGAGCTCGTCTTCAACCAGGGCTGTCGAAACGGCGCAGCTCGCTTACAGGGATCCGGCCATAGACGTGCGGCTGCGCGAACTCGACTTCGGCGATCTGGAGGGTCGTACCTGGGCGGAGTGCTCCGTCGAGGTCCAGGAGAGCCTGCGCGACTTCGACATGTTTCAAGCGCCCAACGGCGAGTCGGTGGCTCAGCTGTCCGTACGCGTGCGCAAGGCTCTGGGAGAGCTCGGATCGGGCCGGCACCTCGTCGTCACTCACGGTGGAGTTATCAGGACTCTGCTTGGTCACGTCGGTGTGACTCGATATCCAGAACCGGGCAGCATCAGCCACATCGTGCTCAACGCATAACGGGAAGTCTCCACCATTCTGAGGGCTTGGCCCTCCGAAACCTGACATGCGGTTGGGTGGCGGTGCTGGAAGGTTCGTCTCGTGAGGGCGGCGACGCGATCCGGCAACGTTCGTGCGGCCCAACCGAACGCAAGGCGGGAGCATCGCCTCGGGTCAGCGTTCGGGAATGTCCCCAGAATTGCGGCTTAGACTGGCGCCTTCTCCCAGACCGAGACGTGATTGCGGCTTTCGCCCGTGAACGGCTCCCGCTTCCAGCCGCTCCAGCGCTCACGAAGCCTCATCCCGGCAAGTTGTGCCATCAGGTCGAGCTCCGAGGGCCACGCGTACCGGAAGGGAACCGAATGGCGCTCGATTCTTCCGTCGACGGTCTCGAAGTGATGGGACGTGAGGCCTTGCGTCGCGACGTCGTACTCGTCGAACCCCCATCTGACATCGCTCGCGTGGAAGACTCGGAAGGTCTCGCCGGGCGGGAGCCGCTGGAGATCCGGAACTCCTACCTCGATGACGAAACAGCCGCCGGGCTCGAGGTGTCTCGCCACGTTGCGGAAGCAGGCGACCTGGGCTGCCTGCGTCGTCAGGTTCATGATGGTGTTGTAGACGAGGTAGGCGACGGAGAACCACCCTTCCACGGTGGTCGTCGCGAAGTCGCCGATCGTAACGCCGACGTCTTCGCCGCCGGACTTCGCGCGTAGCCTCGCGACCATCGCCTTCGACAACTCGATCCCGTGGACCGGCACTCCCCGCTGCGCGAGCGGTAGCGCGACCCGGCCCGTCCCGATTCCGAACTCGAGCGCGCGTCCGGTCCCGGCGAGTTCGACGAGAAGGTCGATGACCGGATCGACCGCAGCAGGGTCGAACATCTCCGCAGAGGACTCGTCGTACCTCACCGCGATGCGCTCGTCGAAGAAGCCGTCGTCGTCCAGCACTGCCGAAACCTATCGCACCCGGCCGTGACGTGTCGCCGGGCCCTCAATTCATAACGTACGACCTGGCGTCGACGCGGGCGGCCCATAGCAGAGTAGGTGAGACACTCAAGGTTCCGGAAATCAACTGCTGGTGGAGTAGTTTCCCGGATGGTATACCTGGCAGGTGGCTGGCTGGAGAAGTCGCAGCGGTAAGATAGTCGTCGACCATCGGGGTTCGATCGCGATCCTCAAATTCAACCGCGCCGACAAATTGAATGCCCTGAGCGTCCCGATGCTGGAGGACGTGGCAGCAGCATTGAACTGGCTCGGGGGCGGCGACGATGCCTCAGCGATCGTAGTTACCGGCGCGGGCCGCGCATTCTCCGCGGGCGACGACCTCCCGGCTACGGAGTCACTCTCACGAGTTGCCTTCGAGCACCTGCTTAGAGGTTTCCAGGAGCTCACTCGCGCGGTGCTAAGTTCGAAGGTGCCGGTGGTCGCCGCCCTGAATGGCATAGCGGTGGGAGGTGCGGCCGAATTCACACTCGCCTGCGACGCGCGCGTGGGCTATCCCGGGGCAGCCTTTCTTTTCCCCGAGAACGATGTCGGGCTCACGATCTCTAACGCGTCCACATATCTGTTGCCTCGGCTCGTCGGTAGCCGCGCCCTTCCCTTGATCCTCGACGCGCGCCGGATCGAAGGCACTGAGGCTCACCAGCTAGGCCTCATCGACCACTTGGTCGAAACCAAAGAGGAAGTCGTACCAAAGGCCTTGGCAGTCGCGGGCCGGTGGGTCGAACGCGGCCTCGCGACGGCTTTCCATCTTAGGATGCTTCGCCCCCCGATGGACGAAGTGGAAGCCGCGATCGCGCGTGAAAACGAGATTGGGGCCGAGGCATGGGAGGCAGGGACGGCGGAGAGAGGGATCACTCGCTTTCTGAAGGAACAGACGGCTCGCAAGAAACAAGCATGACGAACCCGGATCCCTGCGATGAGAACCTCGTATCGCTTATCCGCCGCCAGGCTGCGCGCTATGACGACAAGACGTTCATGACGTTCGGCGACGGATCGTCGATGTCCTACCGGGAATTCGATTTACGCGTGGCCGCCGTCCGCTCACAGCTATGGGCCAACAACGTCACGAGTGGTGCTGTGGCACTAATGCTGAAGAACTCGCTCTTCTATCCGACGGCTTGGCTGGGAATCGTCACGGCGGGTTGTGTCGCAGTTCCTGTGAATAGCCGGCTGCGAGTGGATGACGCTCGTTACGTCCTCCAGCACAGTGAAGCAGTCGCGGCCTACGCGGACGACGCGACCCGGGGAACGGTCGAGGCCGCGGGCGCCGGAGTACTGAAAGAAATCCTCCGCGAGCCTGCGGAGGAGTCGCCGGCCGCTCCCGAGCCGAGCCTCCATGCCGGATCACTGGCGAATATCCAGTACACATCGGGCACCACGGGCTTCCCGAAAGGCTGCCGGCTCACCCATCGCTTCTGGCAGCGTATGGGTGCGACGGCGGTAGATACGATGTGTATCGGCGCGGATGACACTCTCCTCACCGCTCAACCGCACTCCTATATCGACCCTCAGTGGAACGTCATCGCCACCCTCCGTGCGGGAGCGCACCTCGTGCTCCTTGATGGGTTTCATCCGTCTACGTTCATGTCCGAAGTGGCTCGGTTCGGTGTGAATGTCTTCTACTGCTTGGGGGTCATGCCGACGTTGTTGATGAAACGGTCGCCCGACTCTTCAGACCTCGGCCATTCCCTCACACGCGTCTTCTGCTCTGCGATACCAGCGGAGAGTCACGGTGCCATCGAGCGGCGATGGGGGATTCCATGGTCGGAAGCCTTCGGGATGACCGAAACAGGGATCAACACCGTTGTTACCGCAGAGGATCACGACCGATGCCTCGGCACGGGAAGCATCGGCCGGCCCGTAGCCCATAACGAAGCGACGATCGTCGACGAGCACGACAATGAGGTTCCGCATGGTGAGGTGGGCGAGCTCGTACTGCGCGGACTGGGTCTTATGGACGGCTACCACCGCGATCCGGAAGCAACTGCCGATTTCTTTCGCAATGGATGGGCGCACACGGGCGACCTCGCTGTCCGCGACGAGGATGGATTCATCTACCTGCGGGGCAGACGCAAGGAGATGATCAGACGCGGAGGAGAGAACATCTCACCAC
>JBPCPZ010000181.1:0-7332 GCA_050998655.1 Actinomycetota bacterium | reverse complement strand
GTCTTGGTGGTGGTCATGGACTGGACCGAGATGGGGGCGTCGCCGCCGATGTCGACCGAGCCCACGCTTATTTGTCTGGACTTGCGCCGCTCGTACATGGCTTCCAGTCTAGATGCGAGCCGCAGTTCGCATCGCCGAGTGATGGCCAGATGACCATATAAAGCACCTCACCACCCACGTCTACCCGCGATCCTCAAGCGGATCGCTCGGGTGCAGGTTTTAGAGGGGGGTGCGGATGGGGCGAGCTATGTCGAGATAGAGAGAGGCCACGAACAGGATCAGAAAGAAACTCAGCACCGCGGCCGCCACCGGGATCAGCTTGCGCATATCCACCGGCCTCTTGGTCACAGCCTCGTAAGCGACGACCGCCAGGTGGCCCCCGTCAAGCGGGGGCAGCGGCATCAGGTTCATGAGCCCCACGAAGATCGTGAATCCGACGATCAGCCCGATGAGACTGAGGTACTGGCCGGTGGCGACGCTTTCTCCGGCGATCCGGCCGGCCCCCACAATCCCCAGCGGCCCCTCGTCGATAGCGCGCTCGCCGCTGCCCGACAGCGCACCCCAGAGCCGACCGTCGACGACCATGGAGAAGACCTGGCCGATGCCCTGAACCGACAGCTTGGTGGCGTCCCAGGTCTTGCCGGAGGCGTCGGCGGCGGCTCCGAAGAAGCCCTTCTTCTCGAAGAGCTCGGTCGGCTGCACGCCGAGGAAACCCACCAGTTTTTCGTTGCCGCGCGGCTCCCGCAACTCCTCGGAAGCCGACGCGTAGTCGACAGGGCCCCGGCTCGGGCTGTAGATCGCCCGTCCCAAGACGACGTCGACCGGCTGCTCGGTGCCGTCACGAGAAACGGTGAACGTCACCTCCTCGCCTGCGTGGGCGCGGATATAAGCGCTGACCCGCTCCCATGACCTGGTCTCGAGTCCCTCGACGCCGGTACTGACGTCGCCGGCCCTGAGACCCGACTCGAGCGCGGGGCTCTCCTGCGAGACCGCCGCCACCTCGGTGCTGGCTTTGCCCGTGGGAAAACCGAGCGTCATCGAGGTCACGAGCAGAATCAGAAAGGCCACGGGCCAGTGCGTCGCCGAGCCCGCCACCAGCACCAGTGCCCGCTGCCAGCGGGGCTTGGTGAAATAGGAGCGCGCCCGGTCGGCGGGAGGGATGTCCTCATAGGGGTTCATCCCCACGATCTTTACGAAGCCCCCTGCGGGGATGGCCTTGATGCCGTATTCCGTCTCTCCGCGTGTGAACGACCACACGGTAGGGCCGAAGCCGAGAAAGAACTTCGTGGCCTTGAAGTTGAATAGTTTTGCGACCAGGAAGTGCCCGGTTTCGTGCACCATCACGACGACCAGGATCGCCACGATGAAGAGCAGGACTCCGGCGTTCACCTGGACGTTCCTAACATGTTGGCGTTCCTATTCACCTAGTTCATCCCTGTTTAACCCTGGGGTCATTGGGTGTTTATCGGCGCCCGAGGAGTCCTCATTACCTCTTGGGCTCGCCGCCTCGCCCATCGGTCAACCTCGAGCACCTGATCGAGATTCCCGGCCTCGGAGGGCTCGTGATGCGCCAGGACGGCCTCGACTGTCGCCACGATGCCCGTGAACGGGATGGCCCCGTCGAGAAAGGCCCTCACCGCCTCCTCGTTGGCCGCGTTCAACACCGCCGGGCAGGTCCCCCCCGCGGCCCCTGCGGCGCGCGCCAGAGACAGCGCCGGGAAGCGCTCGAGGTCGGCCTCCTCGAACTCCAGGGGCGGGCCGGCGACAAGATCGAGGGGGAGGCTCAGCTTCCGCCGTGGCCGATTTGGGGCAAGAGCGGCCTGGATCGGGATGCGCATATCTGCCGGCGCCGCCTGCATCAGCGAGGAGCCATCGACCAGCTCGACGATGCCGTGCACCATGCTCTGGGGGTGCACGAGTACCCCGATCCGCTCGTAGGGCAATCCGAACAGATAGTGGGCCTCGATGACCTCCAGTCCCTTGTTCATCAGGGTGGCGGAATCGATCGTGATCTTTGGCCCCATCTCCCACGTGGGGTGGGCGAGCGCCTCCTTCGCGGTGATCCCGGCGAGGTCTGCTCGCCTACGGAAAGGGCCGCCCGAGGCGGTGAGCACTATGCGGGCGACATCGTCGCGAGACATGCCGGTCAGGCACTGGGCGATGGCGGCATGCTCGGAGTCGACCGGCTCGATGCGCCCTCCGCCTCGCCTTGCCGCGTCGAGACACAGCTCGCCGCCGGCGACCAGGCTCTCCTTGTTCGCCAGGGCGAGGGTCTTGCCGGCCTCGAGGGCGACCAGGGAGGCTTGCAGGCCGGCAGCGCCGACGACCGCGTTCAGCACGACGTCTGAGCCTTCGTGTTGTGCCAGTTCCACGGCAGCGTCGGTCCCCAGTCCTGTGGGAGGCGAGCCATGGGCACGGGCGAGTGTCTCGAGGCCCTCTGCGTCCGAGCCCGCCGACAGCGCCGCCAACTCGAAGTCGTCCGGATGGGCGGCGATTACCTCGATCGCCTGTCGCCCGATCGAGCCGGTCGCTCCGAGGACTACCACGCGCGTTCTCACGTGACGAAGAAGATGACGTAGAGGTAGGCGGCGGGAGCGCAGAAGATCAGCGCGTCGAGACGGTCGAGCACGCCTCCGTGGCCGGGCAACAGCCTCCCCGAGTCCTTGATGCCCATCTCCCGCTGGAACAACGACTCCACGAGATCACCCATCGGAGCAATCACGCCGCACAGGGCTCCGAGGACGAGGCCTCCCACGACGCCGAGGGGCTCCACCACCGACCCCGCCACCGCACCGGCGGCGACCGCAGCCACAAGGCCTCCGGCGAAGCCCTCCCAGGTCTTGCCCGGCGACACCTGGGGAGCGAGCTTGTGAGCTCCCCAGGTGCGCCCCACGAAGAAGGCGCCGACATCGTCGGCTGCCGCCACCAGGATGAACGCGGTTAACAATGAGCGTCCTGAGGAGGCGACCAGCAATGAGGTAGCGGCCGAACCTCCGCCCCCGATCCAGCCCACCACCAGGAGAGTCCAGGCGACATCGCTTGCCGGGCTCGGCCCCCTCGAGGATCTCAAGCTCAAGGCGAAACCTCCGTAAAGGGCGAACGCCAGCACCACTCCGAAGAGGGCGGGGCGTGAGGCGTAGGCAGCGACCAGCAGCGCCAGCGAGCAGGCCAGCGCGAATGCGAGGCTCGGCCTCCTGCCCCGCTGTTGCAATGCGTCGATTGCCTCGAACACCGCCAGCGAAATGGCGAGAGCGATCAGCACGAAGTAGGCGGCGGCGCCGAACGCCGAGGACACTCCCAAGACCACGACCAGAGCCACCCCCGTGGCGATTGCCTGGCGCAGCGAGCGCCCAGGCGGGGCAGGGGGCGGGACCGGCTCGCCGGCGTCCCCTCTCAAGTGCTCCGCACCGGAAATACGGTCAGCCCTCAGACCTCGGACAGCTCTTGTTCCTTGCGCTTGAGGTTCTCGTCTACCTCTGCGACGTGCTTGTCGGTCAGCCGCTGGAGCCGCGCCTCGGCCGCTCGCTCCTCGTCCTCGGGAAGCGTGCCGTCCTTGCGAAGATGCTCGAGATCCTGCTTGCTGTGGCGCCGGATCGCCCGGATCGCAACTCGGCCTTCCTCGGCACGGCTATGGGCAACCTTGATGAGCTCCTTGCGGCGGTCCTCCGTGAGCTGTGGGAAGACGAGACGGATGTTCGTCCCATCGTTGTTCGGAGTGATACCGATGTCGGATGCCAGAATCGCCTTCTCGACGGCCGACACAGAGTTGGGATCGTAGGGGACGATCATCAGCACACGAGGCTCGGGCACGGACAGGTTCGAGATCTGATTGAGGGGAACCCTTGTCCCGTAGTAATCGACCGTGACACGGTTGAGCAGCGCGGGCGAGGCTCGGCCGGATCTGATCGCACTGAGCTCCTCGAGGTTCACCGAGACCGCCTTGTGCATCTTGTCGGCCGCCTGGCTCAGGATCTGATCCTTGCTCTCAGCCATCTCCCCCCCTGGTTCCGCCTTCCGATTCTGAATGGACCAAGGTGCCCACCTCTTCTCCCAGCAGCAGACGCAGGATGTTCTCGCCTTTGAGATCGAACACGATTATCGGCAAGTTGTTGTCCATGCACAACGAGATCGCCGTCGAATCCATCACCTTGAGCCCCCGCTGCAAGACCTCGATGTAGTCGAGCGAGGAGAACCGCTGCGCCTCAGGATTGAGTTCTGGGTCTGAGTCGTAGACGCCGTCTACCCGAGTGCCCTTGAGGATCGCCTCGGCCCCCACCTCGAGTGCTCGGAGCGCCGCCGAAGTGTCGGTGGAGAAGTAGGGGTTGCCGGTCCCGCCGGCGAAGATCACCACGCGCCCCTTCTCGAGATGGCGGATCGCCCGCCGGCGAATGTACGGCTCGGCCAGCTCCTGCATCCAGATCGCGCTCTGCACGCGCGTCTGCACGCCTTCCTTTTCGAGAGCGTCCTGGAGTGCAAGCGCATTGATGACGGTGGCGAGCATTCCCAGGTAGTCGGCGGTAGTGCGCGCCGTGCCCTGCGCGCTGGCCGAGAGACCACGGATGATGTTCCCGCCGCCGACGACCACGCCAAGCTCGCATCCGAGCGCCTTCGCCTCGGCCACCTGTCGCGCGATCGAAGACACGATGCGGGGGTCGATGCCAAAGCCGTCTTCGGGGTCGGCGAACGCTTCCCCGGACAGCTTCAGCAGCACTCTCTTGTATTTAGGCGTTACCTGGACCCCACTCATCTGCGTTGGGCTAAGCGCCCCTGGTCTCGCCCACGCGGATGCGCCTGTAGCTCCCCACCGAGATGTTTTCCCCCATAGCCGCGCGCCCATCGTCGAGGAGATCGGCGATGGACTTGTTCCTGTCTTGGATCCATTCCTGATCCATCAGCACGTTCTGCTTGTAAAACGCCTCCATCTTGCCTAGAACGATCTTGTCGATCACCTGGTCGGGCTTGCCGGAGTCCCTCGCCTGCTTGGCGTAGATCTGAGATTCGTCATCGATTATCTTCTGAGGGATCTCATCGCGCGTCGTCCAGCCGGGATCGGCGAACGAAATATGCATGGCGATGTTCTTGGCCAGCCGCTCGAAACCCTCTGTCTTGGCCACGAAGTCCGACTCGCAGTTGAGCTCGATCAGCACGCCGAGCTTGGGCGGGTAGTTGGGCGTCGGGGTGTGCAAGTAGGCGTAGACGATCCCCTCGGAGGCCGAGCGGCCGCTGCGCTTGGCTGCATCGGCGAGTCCCTTCTCGCGCAGAATGCGCGTCGCGGCCTCGAGGTCCCCGTCTGCTTCGGTCAGCGCCTTCTTGCAGTCCATCATGCCGGCGCCGGTCCGATCCCTCAAGATCTTTACGTCCTGTGCGCTTATCTGTGCCATTGCTGAATGCCTTTCTTTGATCAGCTCTGTTCTGTTGTGGTTGTTGCGGCAGCTGCTGCCTGCTCCGTTGGCTCCGTTTGAGCGCGTTCGGCTTCCTCCTCGGCCTCGAGTTGCAGCTCCCATTCAGCCTTGGGCTGAGCCGCGGCCCCCGGAAGGACCTCGGTCTTCTCCGGAGTGAGCGCGCCGGGTTCTGCTTCTGTGCCGTCGACACCGCGCATAGAGCGGCCTTCGATGGCGGCGTCCGCGATGATGCGGGTCAGGAGCTTGCCGGCGCGGATGGCGTCGTCGTTGCCTGGGATGCCGTAGTCGACGTCATCGGGATCGCAATTGGTGTCGAGCACCGCAACGATTGGTACGCCGAGTTTTTTCGCCTCGCGCACGGCGATCTCCTCTTTCTTGATGTCGAGGATATAGATCGCGTCCGGAACCTTGTCGAGGTTTCGGATCCCTGCGAGGTTCCGACTGAGCTTCACGAGCTCTCGCTCGAGTCTGATCCGCTCCTTCTTGGGAAGCGAGTCCAGGGCACCGGCAGAGACCATCTCCTCGAGTTCGCGCATACGCTTGATGCGTTCGTAGATCGTGCGGAAATTGGTCAACATGCCGCCGAGCCAGCGGAAATTCACGTAGGGCATACCCGAGCGCTCTGCCTGTTCTGCGAGCACGCCTTGGAGCTGTCGCTTGGTGGCGACGAAAAGGATCGTGCCTCCTCCCGCAACCATGTCGCGCACGAACTTGTAGCTGTTCTCGATGCCCTGCATGGTCTGATGCAGGTCGAGGATGTATATGCCGTTGCGCTCGGTGAAGATGAATCGCTTCATCTTCGGATTCCACCGGCGCGTCTGGTGCCCGAAGTGGACCCCCGCCTCGAGCAGTTGCCGCATCGCCACGACGGGCATGTGCGTCCTCCCTCCTTGTTCGGTTATCCCGGCTCGAAGCCGGCTTCCGCTCGTCAAACCCGCCCCGGCCCTCAGAAATCACCGGGCTGGGATGGGACCGAAGCTCGCCGCGGCGAGCCACGGCGAGGGAAGAACGTGTGGATTTGTGGAGCGGTTAGATGCTACCAGACCCCGGCCCGGCTCAGATCGGCGGGGGCAGGCGGCCGGGATCGGGGGTGGCAAACGCGGACCGGGGACATCTGCACACAAGAAAGGGTGGGTAGGAGCGGACCGTGGACATTTTCCACCGCGGGATCCAGACGAGCCCGGGGGCGGGGTCGGGCTAGTCCGGGGAGGTGACGTCGGCGATCTTGCCGCGCAGCCCCAGGACCGCCTTGGTATGGAGCTGGCACACCCGCGACTCCGTCACGCCCAACACCTGGCCAATCTCGGCCAGCGTCAGACTCTCGTAGTAGTAGAGCGTGACGACGATTTTCTCGCGCTCGGGGAGCCGGGATATGGCCCCCGCGAGGATGTCCTTCATCTCCTCCGTCTCGAGCGCGTCGACGGGGCCGGTCGTCTTGGTGTCCTCGAGTGTCTCCACCAGTGAGAGCCTGTCCCCCCGCTCCCCGTCGACCGACATCAGTTCGTCCAGCGCCACCATCGAGACGGTCGAAAGTTGCGTATAGATGCGGCCCAGCTCGGCCTTGGTGACGTTCATCTCCTCGGCGATTTCCACATCCGAGGGAGGACGCTTGAGCTTGTTCTCGAGGCTCGTATAGGCCTTCTCGACTTCGCGCGCTTTGAAGCGGACCGAGCGAGGCACCCAGTCGATGGCCCTGAGCTCGTCGATGATGGCGCCGCGGATGCGGCTGATGGCGTATGTCTCGAACTTGATCCCCCGGTCGATCTGATACTTCTCAATGGCGTCCATCAGCCCGAAGATCCCGTAGGAGATTAGGTCGGCCTGCTCGATGTTCGCAGGGAGACCGATCGCCACCCTCCCTGCCACGTACTTGACCAACGGCGAGTAGTTGAGGATCAGCTGGTCGCGTGAGGAAGGCGTGCCTGCCTTC
>JBPCPZ010000057.1:0-8823 GCA_050998655.1 Actinomycetota bacterium | reverse complement strand
CCGCAGTCTCTCGGGCGTGGTCGAGGAGACCGACCTCGTGGTCTCTGACGGCCGCATCGGCGGCGAGGCATCGGGGGCCGTGCGAGTGGATTGCTCCGGCTGCCTGATCATCCCGGGCCTGTGCTGCGCTCATCATCACCTCTACTCGGCGCTGGCGCGCGGTATGCCCGGGCCGAGCAGGACGCCGCGCGACTTCCTGGAGATTCTCCAGCTGGTGTGGTGGCCCCTGGATCAAGCCTTGAGTCTCGAAGACATCGAACTCAGCGCCCTGTGCAGCGCGGTCGAGGCCGCTCGCTCCGGAACCACCACGATCGTCGATCATCACGCGTCGTACTCGGCGATCGAAGGGTCGTTGGATGCGGTCGCTGCCGGGCTCCAAAGTGCCGGAACGCGCGCAGCGCTGTGCTTCGAGGTCTCCGATCGCCACGGTCCGGCCGCAGCGGCGGCTGCGGTCGAGGAGAACCTCCGCTTCAACCGCTCGAACAACTCTCGGATGTTGAGGGCCATGATGGGCGCGCACGCATCGTTCACGATTTCGCCTGAGACGATGTCGTCTCTTACCGGTGCCGCGCGCGACGCCGGACTGTCCATTCACATCCACGTCTCAGAGGATGAGCTCGACGAGAGGGACAGCATTGCTCGATACAAGTTGCGCACGCTGGAGCGGCTGCGCGCCGAAGGGGCGGTTGAGGAAGGCGACCTTATCGCTCACGGCGTCCATCTCGAAGAGACGGAGTTGGTTTCCCTGCGCGCCTCCGGCGCGTGGGCCGCGCACAACCCGCGTTCGAATCTGAACAATGCTGTCGGCTATGCACCGGCCGCCGGTTTCGGCGAGCGAGCTTGTCTCGGCACCGACGGCATCGACGGGGACCTTTTCGCAGAGACACGCAGTTGCTACCTGCAGGCACGCAGCGCCGGAGTCCCCGACGCGGGGGCCTTCGCGCGGGCACGCCTCGAGAGCTCGAGCGCGCTCGCCGGTGCCCTGTTCTCAGAGCCGGCCTTGGGCACCCTCGAGCCGGGTGCGCCCGCCGATCTCGTGGTGCTCGACTATCCCTCCCCGACTCCCCTCGACTCGACGAACCTGGCCGGCCACCTGTTGTTCGGGCTAACCTCGGCTCACGTCCGCGACGTCATGGTGCGGGGCAGGTTCGTGGTGAAGGAGCGCGTTCATCAGTTCGTGGACGAACAGGAGCTGGTAAGACGCTGCCGTGCCGCGGCCCCCAGGCTGTGGGCACGCATGGCAAGTTCACCGAGTGGTCGTTGATGGTCGCTGTGCACCGCCAACGACCACTCGATGAATTTCCTATTCCTCCTCTTCTTCCTCCGGTATGGAGAGGCTGTGGCGCGGCTCCGGCATCTTGCTGTCTGCTCCTCGTACGCTCTTCCAGATCGCCTTGTTCAGCGTCTGCCACGGTGCGATGTCCTCTCGACTGAAATCGAGCCCCGCCGACACCTGTGCCATAGGTGCGTTGCGTTCATTCATCTCATTGAGCGATTGCTGCGGCTTCACCGCCTCGTAGGGGCTGAAGTCGGGGTCCTTCGTGAAGCTGTTGAGCATCGGCGTCGCGCTTGCGTCGAACTGAGTCAACGGCTCCAGCCCAAGAATCATCTCCATCGTGCGCAGCATCGACACCGAGCTATAGAAGCTCGAGTCCACCTCGCCTGTTTGCGTGTACGGGCTCACGACGTGACCGATCGTACGATGGGCGTCCACGTGGTCGGGTCCGTCCTGTGCGTCGTCCTCGATGATGAAGATGGCGGTGTTCTTCCAAAACTGAGAATGGGACACTGCATCGACGAGCTTGCCGGTCGCCCAGTCGCTATCCGCCACCATCGCTTGGGGTGTCGGACAAGAGGGATCGGTGCCACAGGTATGGTCACTGGGAAACTTAACGAACTGAGCGACAGGCAGCTTGCCCTCTTGCTTGTAGCGTTTGAACTCACGCATCCATACCCGAAACCGTACTTGGTCGCGGATCGACAGGTTGTAGCCGGGGAAGGCGCGGTTGGTGCTGGCCTCGAGGTTTGGCTCGTTGCGAATATCGACGGGTGCCTCCTCGGTGGCCCAAAAACCGTAGTTGCGGAAGCTCATGCCGGCTCGGTGGAGCGCGTCCCAGATGTAGGAGTTGTTCGGATTCTTACCGGGCGCCGCTGCGAGCGTGCCGCCCTCGGCGGTATAGAAATAGCCACGTCCACCGTAGTTGGTCGGCCACGACTTCTGGTTGAACGTGTTTGCGTTGGCCGCGGTTGACCATTCCCAACCGTCGTTCGAGACCTCTCCCGCGGCATAGAGGTTGTCGATGGTCGTGAACTGGCGTGCGAGCTTGTGATGGTTCGGCGCCGACCTGTAGTCGAAGAGAGTTAGCGATGGGTCCCCGTTGCCGCGCGGGAGGTCGCCAAGCACTTGGTCGTAGGTGCGGTTCTCGTTGACCACGTAGATAACGTGCTTGATGTTCTCGAGCAGCGCGACCGAGCCTTTGAACTCCTGGTCGAAGCGGTTGTTGCTTATGACCCGCCTGGTGTAACGAGCCAGCAGTTCTGCGTCGGGGGTCTCGATCGTGGACAGCGTGCCCTTGATCATGGAGCCGATGTACTGATCGGGTGTGCTCTCGGGGTCCTTGGTTGGGACCGGGCCGTCCGGGTTGGGGCCCGCGCCGAGGCCCTTCGCGTTGGCGACGTACAGGCGGCCGCCGTCAGCGGCCACCGCGACACCCGTCGGGTACCAGCCGGTTGGGATCAGGCCCTCAATCTCGTCGGCCACTCTGTCTTCGTTCGCAAGCCCAACGACCGCGATATCGTTGTTTCCGGCATTGGCAACGTAGAGGGTTTCGCCGTCCGGTGCAACGGCGAGGGCGTTGGGGCTGGCCCCCACGGGTGCGCCTGGGTAGGGCCGCATCGAAAACGAACGAGTCATCATGTTCGCTTTGGTATCGAGGACGGAGACTGAGTCGCTGTCGGTGTTCGCAACGTAGAGGTCGTCACCCGTGGGACTAAGAGCCATGGCGCTGGGGTGATTGCCCACGTTGATGTTCTTCACCAATCTCCTGTCCTGAGTGTCCACGACGGAGATCGTGTCCTTACCCCAGTTACTGACGTAGGCGGTACTGCCGTCGTGAGACAGCGCCACGCCATAGGCAAAGTTGCAGAGCTTACCTCTTGAGTCTTCGAAACCCTCCGCCAGGACCGGGCATTCGGCCTCGCTCAACTTGACTCTGGACTGCACGCCACTCGATGCATCGATGATTGTGAGTGCGTTGCCGACGTTCTCGGCGACGTAGATCTCGTCGCCGTCTTTGGATACTGCAAGTCCCGTGGGCCACGTCCCTTTATGCTCCAGCTTGAGCGGCCGGCCCTCCGTCAAGCGCCCGGCGGCGACATCAAAGACTCGCACTTTGTCGTTGGGAGCGGCCGAGACATAGGCGCGGCCCCCATTCGACGCCCACGCTACTCCGAAGGACACACCTTCGGGGGAGTCGTAAGTGATCTCGTCGGTTACGGATCCGTTGTCCGCGTCCACCAGCATGACTGACTGCTTGAAAACTCCGGCATTGGCGATCAAGACGTGCTCCCCGTCGGGGCTGAGGGCCATCCCGTACGGCCTCTCACCGAGCTTCTCCTGGGAGCCGGCCGGTGTGACTCGCGATCCGGTGGGGGTGATCGATGTCCCGTCGCCCTGGGGCCCAGCCTGCTTGGGGCCGAAGGCCGCCCAAGCACCGAAAGCTGCGCCCACCGTCACGGCGATGGCAGCAACCGCCACCGCGGACCGCCCTCCATGCAAGTTGCGTGCGTTCAAATGAACCTCCTTCACAAGACCGCGGGCGCGCCCGCGATGATCCCCAGGCGACCCGGACCGTGCGAACGGTCGCGGGCCACCCCCAACAAGCGCTGTCGTCCTCCTTCCAGGGCAGCGTGGCGAGGCCCTCTCGTGGCACCGTCCCGCAGAAGAAGGTAGGGATCCAATGTGGCGTAGACATGACGAGCGGGCAAAGCCACTGCGGACTATTGCGCGAAATATTGGGCGCTGTGCATGCCGGCGCGCTGGAAACCAGATCTAAGAACACGATTCGCTCTGAAACATCATCAGGTGGGTTTACGTTGCCGGGACCCCACGATCCGTAGGTCGCTGGTTCGACACCAGCCGACCCCACCGCGTTTATCTGCGGTTTTCGCGTACCTCTGGGAACTCATAGGATATCTAACATCGAGTGGTCGTTAAAGGTCGGTCGCCGGACGGCCACTGAGGACCACTCGATAATATCAAGCGAAAGGAGTGCCGTGGAGCGGGAAGCGCTGAATGGCAAGGACTTCATCTCGACCGCCGACTGGTCGCTCGACGAGCTCGGTGTAGCGCTCGATGTCGCCGCCGAGCTCAAGGGCGCATTCAAGGCCGGCGAGCCGCACCGGCTGCTCGAGGACAAGACACTGTTCATGATCTTCCTGGACCTCTCGACACGCACGCGCAACGCCTTCGAGGCGGGCATGACGCAGCTCGGCGGTCACGCTCACTTCATCGATGCGAACACGTCCCAGATCGCCCACGGAGAAAGCCCTCGCGACATGGGCATCATCCTGTCCTCCTATGGTCACGGAATCGCCATTCGTCACGACAAGGTCCCGGGCCAGGGCAACGCGTACATGCGCGCGGTCGCCGAGCATGCAGAGGCGCCCGTGATCAACCTCCAGTGCGACGAGGACCATCCGACACAGCAGCTCGCCGATCTCATGACCATCGAAGAGCATTTCTCGACGCGCACCCTTACGGGAATGAAGGTGTGCGTATCGTGGGCCTATGCTCCTTCGTACGCCAAACCGATGAGCGTGCCGCAGGGACTTGCGTTACTCCTCCCCCGCTTCGGCGCGAACGTCGTCATCGCGCGGCCCCCCGAGTACCGCCTTATGACTCATGTCATGGAGAGAGCACGGACGCTTGCTGCTGAGGGTGGCGGGAGCATCACCGAGGTCGAGGACATGGACGAGGGCTTCGCGGGCGCCCAGGTCGTTTATCCGAAGTCGTGGGGGGCCGAGCACCTTTTCTCCAATGAGAAGGAGGCGCTGGCCTTGAACGCCCGCTACCGCGACTGGATCTGCAATCGCGAGCGCATGAAGAGAGCCACCTCAGACGCAATCTACATGCATTGCCTGCCTGCGGACAGGGGTCATGAGGTCACCGATGAGGTCATAGACGGGGCTCAGTCGGTGGTGTTCCAACAAGCCGAGAACCGCCTCCACTCGGGCAAGTCGCTGCTTGCGCTGACCATGGGCGGATACGGCTGAGCCGATCCCCCGTACCCAAGGTAGTCAAACGCCCAAGTTGTGCGCCCGAGCACCGATCCGGTAGTTCCCGGCACAAGTTGTGCGCTCGACCACCTCAGCCACGTTTCTCCCTACGCCCGTGAGGTCCGAGATCCGGCGTGCAATCGTTGCGGTGTTCGTGGCGCGCACCGCCGCCAACTCCGGGCTGCGAGTCGTCTATCCGTTCCTGCCTGCCATCGCCCGGGGGCTCTCAGTTTCCGTACCCATGCTCGCGGCGGTAGTGGCGCTTCGCAATCTCGGCGGGCTCACGACTCCTCTGATTGCGCGCCTTGCGGAGCGCACCGGCCGCCGTCGCCTCATGGTCGCGGCCATGGTTGCCGTCACCGCGGGCTGCGCTCTCAGCGCGGCCACCTCCAGTTTCGCCGTCGCCGCGGCAGGCATCGTCGTGGTCGGCATCGCCAAGCCCGGTTTCGACATACCGATGCAGGCGTGGTTTGGCGACAGGGTCCCGTTCTCAGAACGCGGCCGGGTCTTGGGGATCACCGAGCTGACATGGGCCCTCTCGCTCGTCGTCATTGTTCCCGCGTCGGGCTTCTTGATCGCCGCCACCAGTTGGCGGGCACCTTTCGTGCTCGTGACGCTGTTCGCGGGAGCGGGAACACTCGCCGTTCTACGGGGCATCGATTCGGACGTGCCCCACAAACGGGAGCCGCGCCCACTCACTCTCACTTCACCTCGCCGTCTAATGTTGGCGGCCACTGTCTTGTTCTCGACCGCGGCCGAGATCCCCTTCGTCGTCTACGGTCAGTGGCTGGAAGGAACCTTCTCCCTTTCTGTCAGCGGAATCGGTTTGTTCACTCTCGTAGTGGTCGCAGCAGAGTTCTCGGGAGAGGCACTGGTAGCAGCGGTGTCGGATCGCGTCGGCATCAGACGCATGATCATTTTCGCTTTGGTGATCTCGGCGGTCGCCTACGCAAGTTTTTCGCTGACCGGAGATTCGTTGGTGCGGGCAATCGTGACGGTGGCCGTGTGGATCGCAGCATTCGAATGCACGATCGTCGCAACGATTCCGTTCGTAAGCGAGCTGGCGGCGGAGTCGCGTGATCGTCTGCTCTCACTGCTGGCGGTCGCGATCTCGCTGGGACGGGCGAGCGGCGCCCTCCTCGGCCAACCTCTATATTCACTGGGGGGCATCGGCTTGGCCGCGGGGTTGTCCGCGCTCTGTGCTCTAGCCGCGCTGTTTCTCGTTCAGCGCGCCGGGGGAACGCCGAAAAGTGGTCGATTCAGGCAGAACCCCGCTCAGCGGGGCTAACTCTGCACAGAGCGTCTGTCTCGCTGCTGCCCCACAATGCGCTCATAGGCGACGGGGTCGGTGGCACCCTCGGTCGACAGCACCAGCACCTCGGCTCCCTCAAGCCGCGGGTGGTCCGCTGCGAGCAGCTCCAGCACCCCGCCCACGCCCGCGGCCCCCGTCTCTCCCGAGATCAGGCCGCCCGCCGCCAGCAAACGCATCGCCTCCTGCGCGCGCTCGTCGGGGATGGCGAGGTAGGCGTCCATGCCCTCGGACACAAGGGGCCAGGCGACCCGAGACGGCGTTCCGCAGTTGAGCCCCGCCATTATCGAGTGCTGAGCACCTGTAAGGGTAGTGATCTCCCCGGCGCGCGCCGAGGCCAATACACAGGCAGCGTCCAGGGGCTCGACGCCTATCAGGTAAGGGCGGGGATCGAGGCCCGACCGGCGGTAGTGCCGCACCGCGGCTGCGGCCAGGGCTCCCACACCCATCTGCACCACGACCACGTCGGGGGGCCGCTCGAGCTGGTCCTCGATCTCCCAGAAGATCGTGGAGTAGCCCTCGATGACCCAGACCGGGACCTCCTCGTAACCCGGCCACGACGTGTCGGAGATCACGAGGCAGCGCTCTGAGGCCTGCTCTGCCGAGCGCTTCACCGCGTCGTCATAGCCGCCCGGCACGACCTCGCAGACGGCTCCCTCGGACTCGACTGCGTCGATCCGGGCCGCCGCGGTGCCTTCGGGAACGTAGATGAAGGCCCGCAGCCCGAGGAGGGATGCCATCCGCGCCACGGCCCGCCCGTGATTGCCGTCGGTGGCCGCGGCCAGAGTCAGGGGGCGGTGCGAGGCGAGACGAGCGGCGAGCTCATCGACATGGCTCCATCGCCCGATGTCTCCGTGCCGCCGCTCGAGCGCCCGGAGAATCGCCCAGGAGGCCCCCAGGATCTTGAATGAGGGCAGGCCCAGGCGACTGGACTCGTCCTTGACCCACAGCGCACCGAGCCCGGCGGCCTCGGCTCTCACCAGCGGAGTGACCTCGTAGGAGGGAAGTTCGCGATGGAGCTCGAGGGGGGCTTGCGACGGCACTTCGGTGACGAGGGCGGAAGGAGTGGGCCTCTCCAGGATCTCGGTCACTGCGGCGATACTAGGCCCGAGCCGCCGGCAAACTCTCCGGACAGCCGGCACTTCTTCATGAGTAGCTGCGAACTCGCCCGACGTGTTCTGAGCGATGTGAGGATCTGGCTCCTTCGAAGGGTGCTATTTTTTCGCGACTTTGCGCCTCCTTCCCCGACTGAGTCTCGCTGTTGTCGTTCTCGCCCTCGTTTTCTTGCTCCCGTCGCCGCCTGTTCCAGTGGC
This sequence comes from Actinomycetota bacterium, assembly GCA_050998655.1. GTDB lineage: Bacteria > Actinomycetota > CADDZG01 > CADDZG01 > WHSQ01 > JACDAL01. The sequence continues at coordinate 924 of JBPCPZ010000057.1, read as the reverse complement.
GGCGGCCGTCGGGACAAGTGCCCGGGACGCCAGCCTCCACCTCAAGTTCCGGGCCGGAACCGGGGTTCGGCTGCGACATGGGGATCTCGTTTCCGACTCCGCCGACCTTTCCGCCCTTTACGCGGCCCTCGGCCCCGTGCCAGACCTGCGCATCGAGCGCCTCTTCTCGACCCCGGAGCGAGAGCTGAACCGCCGCCGAGAACGGATTTCGGCCCGCTCGGGTCGTCCACAGCAAAATCTAAACCTCTACTTTAGACTTGTCTTGGCTCATCCCACAGCCGCCGGGCGCCTACTCAAGTCTCTCAACGCCCTCGAGATCGTCGCGATCGCATATCGGGAACCGAGGCCGCCTCCACCCCCCGCCACCCCCAGCTTCGTCGCGCTGCAAGGCTACCGCGGGCCTGCTCCGTCGGGCATTGATGCGCTCGCGGTGGCGGCCACTCCCGGCGCTATGGGGGCCAAGGTCCGGCTCGCAGACGTGGAGTACGGGTGGAACCTGGCCCACGAAGATCTCGAGCGGGTGCGCGCCCGTGCGCTGAGGATCAACAACGGCGCCTTCTGCGACCCCTTCCTCGGCGACGATCACGGCACCGCAGTCCTGGGAGCGCTGGCCGCAGACCGCGACACGATCGGGGTGACAGGGCTGGTCCCGCGCGTCGGGCTGAGGCTCGTGAACTCGGCAGTGGACGGGGGCGGAGCGTGCGTGTGGAACCTGGCCGATGCCATCGACCGCGCCCACGGAAGCCTCGACGCCGGGGACGTTCTCTTGATCGAACAGCAGGCGCCCAGCCCGTCCGGCTTCGTTCCGGTGGAATGGCTGCCGGCCGTCTACGCCGCCATCTTCTCGGCGACCTCGGACGGAATCATCGTCGTCGAGCCCGCCGGTAACGGCGGCCAGGATCTCGATGGCCCTGAGTACGGGAG
>JBPCPZ010000172.1:0-3849 GCA_050998655.1 Actinomycetota bacterium | reverse complement strand
GTACCAGGGAGCCCAACTTGTGTCGGTGTGAACGAACATCTCGTCCCTCGCTCTCGAGTAGTCGCTGAAGCGAGTCCTCGCATGGAGATCCATCGGCGAGAGTTTCCAACGCATCTTCGGGTCGGCCGCCCTATCTTTGAATCGCATGTTCTGCTCGGCATCGCTGATGGACAGCCAGTACTTGATCAGGATGATGCCGTCGTATACCAGCAGCCGTTCGAATTGAGGAAACTGCTGGAGGAAGGCTCGCTGTTCCTCCGGTGAGCAAAAACCCATGACGGTCTCGACTCCGGCTCTGTTGTACCAGCTCCGGTCAAGTAACACCCTCCCCCCCGCCGCGGGGAGGTGAGAAACGTAGCGCTGGAAGTACCACTGGCTCTCTTCCCGCCCCGTTGGTTGCGGAAGAGCTGCGACCCGGGCGATGCGCGGGCTGAGATATTCCGTGATTCGCTTGATGGTCCCGCCTTTGCCCGCCGCATCCCGCCCCTCGAACAGAACCACGACGCGTGCCCTGGCGCTGCGCAGCCAGTACGACATCTTCACGAGCTCCCCTTGTAGTCGGAGAAGCTCTCGTTCATAAGGTTTGCGCGGGTCACGCTTGCCTGCTTCACTCTTCTTTTTTGCTGGCGATTTCGTCAAAAACCACCTCGTCCTTGAGAAACCTCAGCGGAGCCCGTCGACCACCACCCTAACAATGGACCAGCAGCTGCTCGAAGAGGTGCTGAGTCGAATCGCCCAACTTGGGCGCTTGACCACCGAAACGGTGGCTAACCGCACAGCTTGGGCGCTTGACCACCGCGAGGAAGGGGCGACCACCCCCCCTGCCTTATGTGCCCGTCGTGAGGTCGACCAACTCCATCTCCTGAGCCTCGGGGCGCGGAGGTGGCTCCGTCACGCCAACAGCCGCCAACATCTTGGCGACCGCAGGTGCCACCCGTTCCTGCTGGAAGCGCTCCCATTCCTGCCTCGACTCCCACACCTCGAAATGGCGAAGGCCGTCCTCGCGCTTGAGCACCATATGGAGAATGAGGCCCTTCGGCTGCTCCTTTCCGATCTCTGCTTTGACCTGGGCATACATTCGCTCGTCCCCCGGGACGTCGTAGAAACAGGCGTACGGCATCTTTCCTCCTCTCTCCGCAGCTATCGAGTACGATAGCCGGTAACCAATACAGAAGTATGTAACGAAAGGAGCGTCACGTCAAGCCCCGTAAATACGACTCGAGCCGCCGTCGGGAGCAGGCGCGCGAGACCCGCCGAGCGATCCTGGACGCGGCCCAGGATCTGTTCCTCGAGCGCGGTTACGTCGAGACGACGATGCCGACGGTTGCCGACGCCGCGACGGTGTCGGTCGAGACCATTTACAAGGCGTTCGCCAACAAGGCGGGGTTGATCAAAGCCGTCTTCGACGTCGCAATCGTGGGCGACGACGAGCCGATACCCATGCTCGAGCGAGACCTGGTCCAGCGCATCAGAGTCGAGCCCGATCCTCGGGGCAAGTTGAGGGTCTACGGGGAACACCTAGCCGGGGCCGGCCCCCGCACGTCCGCACTTCAGCTCCTAGTGCGCGGGGCCGCAGTCTCCGACCGCGAGGCAGCTCGTATGTGGGATCGGATGCTGGCCGAGCGATTGACCGGTATGACGCTATTTGCGCGCGAGCTGCATGACGAGGGCCACCTCCGCCAGGACATCTCCTTTGAAGAAGCAAGGGATGTTCTCTGGACCTACAACTCCGTGGAGCTCTACGACCTTCTCGTATTGCAGCGGGGGTGGACCGACCAGAGATACGGTCGCTTCGTTTTGGACGCACTGATCGCCGCATTGCTACCCTTATGAAAATGGCCGGCCCGGGGCCCCTCGACGTGGGTCGACTCTACGGGTCACTCACGACTGATAGGCTGTGGTCGATGCCAGCCTGATCCGGTAACCGTCGCCTCGAGCCACAGCCGCCCTTGCGCGGTCTGTCCCGGATAGGAGTTGGCCATGCAGCCGTCGTCTGACATCACCCTATGGTCTGTCTCATCCCTTTCGCGTGCACTCGCTGTTGGCGAGTTGACTTCCCGGAAGATAGTTGAGGCTCATATAGCGAAGATCGACTTACTCAATCCCTCGATCAACGCCATCGTTCAGTTACCGGGGGAGCGCGCGCTGGACGAAGCCAGAGCTTTGGACCGTACTTCCCCCCAGTCACGGCGCTCATCTCTCCAAGGACTTCCCTTCACGGTGAAGGACAACTTCGAAACCCAAGGGGTCGTTACGGCGATCGGAATGGCGGAGCGCAAGGGCGTGGTTTCCTCCCAAGACGCGGCACTCGTGAGGCACGTGCGCAGTCTGGGAGGCATTATGTTGGGCAAGACCAACTGCCCTCCCGGCGGCGGTGGTCTCTTCACGGACAACGAGGTCTACGGCCGAACGAACAACCCCTACGACCTGTCTCGCACGCCAGGGGGAAGTAGCGGCGGTGAGGCCGCTGCCATCGCGGCTGGGATGTCGCCCCTCGGTTTCGGCACAGATTCGGGTGGATCCGTGAGAGTGCCGGCTCACTTCTGCGGCATCGCAGCCATCGTCCCGACGGCCCGGTTGTTGCCGGTGAGTGGTGTTGTCGATGATGAAGGGCCCATCGGAACCATCAGCGATCCACGAACGCGCGTTGGCATCATGGCTCGTTCGGTGACCGATCTCAGCTTGGTGCTGCGGGCGATCACTCCCATTCCTGCAACAGTGGAGTCACTGGTTCCTCTACCCGGGAAGAATGCAGCCGACGTGTCGCTGTCCGAGCTTAGCGTTGCCGTCCAGACGGACAACGGGATAGCGTCCCCGACCAAGGCGACGAGGGCAACGGTTGCCGTTGCCGCACGAATGCTCGAGCAGGCTGGTGCGTGGGTGGGCGAGGCAGACTTGCCGCCGGGTGGACATGAGCTTACCCACGAAGTCTGGCGCTCATACGCCGGTGAGATGAGGACCGCCGAGCTCTATTCGATCCTGCGCCGCTGGGATCTCTATCGGCGTGAGGTGATGATCTTCTTTCAAGCGGTCGACGCCATTCTGTCCCCGGTATTCGATACCTCAGCTCCCGAGCACGGTCGCATCGAAACGAACGGTGAAGGGGTCAGCTACACAACTCCCTACAGTCTCACGGATTGCCCCTCGGTCGTGGTCCGCTGTGGGACCTCAGACGAGGGTCTGCCGATCGGCGTTCAGATCGTCGCGGCTCCGTGGCGGGACGAGGTCGCGCTGGCAGTGGCGGCCCAGCTTGAGAGGGAGCTGGGCGGCTGGTCGCCACCTCCTGGCCTGCGCGAGAGGCTCTAGAGCCGGCGCCGAATTGCCGATAGTAGGGGGATGAGAACAGTCTTCGGCTCGGTTCTATTGGTCGGAGCGCTGCTCTCCGGTGTGGCGGCCACGTCAAGCCCCGACTCGGGTGCCCGGCCCCTGCCCGGCGCGCCCCGCTGCCCCGTCTTCCCTTCGAACAACCCGTGGAACCGGAGGGTTGACCAACTCCCTCTTCACCCTCGTTCGGACGCCATCGTCGCAAGCATCGGCCTCGCTGAGGGTCTGCACCCCGAATTCGGGTCCGGCAAGTGGGAGGGAGCTCCAATCGGCATTCCATTCACCACCGTCCCCCGGAGCCAGAAGAAGGTCGCCGTGAGGTTCGGCTACGCCTCGGAGTCGGACCCAGGACCCTATCCGCTTCCTTCGCACGCGCCGATAGAAGGCGGGAGAAGCTCTGTCGCTAGCCACAATCAAGGGACCACCGGTTGGCCACGAATATGGGACCACCTCCCGGGTCCGCGCAACGACCCGTGGCAATGATTGCACGCTTCTCTTGAGCCGCTCAACTCGGCCGCCGAGGCT
>JBPCPZ010000138.1:0-16366 GCA_050998655.1 Actinomycetota bacterium | reverse complement strand
GGGTTCTCCTCCGAAGCGGAAGACCAGCGCCGATAGCAGGCACAGAAGCCCGAAGAAGCCTCCGGTAAGAGCACCGTGCCAGAGGGGCCGCAAAGGTTGTTGTGAGTCCTTGCGGGCGGCGGCAATTCTCGTCGTGCTGCTCCAGACCAACGCCAGCCCGAGCACGCAGAGGGCGCCCAACGGAATCACCGTCACCTCGACCTCCCCCAGGTGAAGAGACGCTCCCAGCGAAGCCAGCGCCAGCACCGCCCCGGCCGCGACGATGGCCGCGGGGTTGAACCCTGTGCCGAGCTGCTCGAACTGAAGCCTCAACGCGACCATGAGGAAGACACCCACGCACAACAGGGCGAGAAAGGCGAGGCCCGCCGACTCCGCAGCTTGTCTCCAGCCTTGAAGTGAGGGCCGGCGGCCGGGGGCCCGGATGCGATGCTCCCGGCGCAAGCGGTCGAGGACCTCGAGCGTACCCCTGCTCGGCCGAGCCCGGTCGTCGTCTCGAGGATGAACCATCATCCTGGATCCTAAGTTCCCCCCCCTCCAAGCGCTGGAGATCACGGGTCCCGGCTGGGCGGCCCATCCCACGAATATTGCGCGACCTGGATCACCTGTTGTGGGATGGTCCGCAGCTCAGAGGCCGAGGCCGGGTGCAGCATCACTTGTAGCGCTCATACGCGGACGGTCCAGGTAGTCGTCCAGGACATCGACCAGATCGGCCACGAGTTCGGCCGTGCCTTCGTAGCCATCGCTCTGGAGCCTGTCCGAGAGTCCCTGGAGCATCCCGGCCAACAGCACCAGGACGAGATCTCCCAGCTCGGCGCAGGGCTCCGCCGGGCGTGGCGCCGCGCTCATGACGAGCTCCGTCGAGGGCGCATCATGACGTCGCGGTGTTTGGCCCAGTAGTGACGCCTGACCGCGGCCCCCAGGCTCCACTCGGCCGGGACATGGATCGATCGATTACACCGATTACAGCGGGGACGCTTGCGCGCGGGCGCGTCCTTGCGAACGGGTCGGCGGGGAGACATCAGCGGTCACCTCCACGGCCCCGGGGTGCGGCCCTGCCGGCAGGGTATGACAGGCCTGTGACAACCACCCCGTGACATGACTTGGAGGGAGCCATGAAAGCCATCGCGCTCAGCGGATACGGGCACGAAAACGTCTCGCTACAGGAGGTGGCCGAGCCCGAGGCCGGGCCCGGCGAGGTAGTCGTGCGGATCAAGGCTGCGGCCCTCAATCACCTCGATCTGTGGACGCTCTCCGGAGCCCTCGGCATAGAGCACCACTGGCCACATCCTCTCGGCGCGGACGGGGCCGGGGAGATCGAGTCCAAAGGGGAGGGGGTCAAGGGGCTCAAAGCTGGGGCCCGAGTGATGATCAACCCGGCACACTCGTGCCGCCAGTGCGAGCTGTGCCGCTCCGGCGAACAGTCCGAGTGCCCCCGGTTTCGAATGCTCGGCGAGCACCTGCCGGGCACCCTCGCGGAGAAGGTGGTCGTGCCCCAGACCAACGTCTACCCCTTCCCCGAAGCCCTCTCGTTCGCCGAAGCGGCCTCGCTGGGAGTCACGTTCATCACCGCCTACCGCATGCTGTTCACGCGCGGACAGATGCGGCCGGGAGAGTGGCTGCTGATCACCGGCATAGGCGGTGGCCTGGCCCAGTCCTTGTTCCAGTTGTCCCTGCCTTCGGCCGGCAGAGTGTTCGTGACCTCCTCGTCCCAAGAAAAGCTGGACAAGGCCGTCGAGATGGGAGCCACCGCGGGCGTGAACTACGCCGAGGAGGACGTCGGCAAAGCGATCCGACAGAAGACCGGCAAGCGCGGCGTTGACCTGGTGTTCGATTCTGCTGGAGGACTCTCGATCGATCAGGCCCTCAGCGCGCGGCGCAAGGGCGGCAGGGTCGTGGTGGCCGGGGCCACCGCGGGGCCGAAGTCCGAGATCAACGTCAACCGATTGTTCTGGAACCAACTCTCGATCGTGGGCTCGACGATGGGATCCGACTCCGACGTCGCGGACATGCTCCGGCTCGTGTCCGGAAGCGGGCTACGGCCCCTGATCCACGCCACCTACCCGTTCGAAAAGGGGGCCGCGGCCCTCTTGGACCTCGAGCGGCAGGAGCACTTCGGCAAGCTGGTGGTAGAGGTGAGCCACTGAGTCCCCGGCCCCCGTTCGGGTCGAGCGTGGTGGTAAGAGCGGACGGAGGACCTCTGCCCACAGAAAATTGTGGGTACACGCGGACCGTGGACATTTGCCACCACAGCTCAAACGCGAGCCGGGTCAGCGGGTGACGGCTTGGCGGACTGCGTTCGCCACCGCCTCGGTGGCGAGACGCCCCAGCACGTCCAGATCGGCCGCGAAGTCCGCACGTGAGGGGGCCGCGCTGGCAAACGTGACGTCGCCGTCGTAGCGAGTGTGCGCCGGCCGCACCGACACCGTTACCCCGTCGGAGCCGCGCGCCGCCAGCCACCGCACCGCTCGCTTGTCGAGAGAGGCGGTCGTGGCGAGCACCGCCAGCACCGTATTGGCGGGGAACTCCTCCTCGTCCGAGCCCGGTCCGGTTAAGCGAGGCTGTGCCGCCGTGGTGCCCGCGATCACCTCCCCCTCCGAGGAGATGACGTCTCCCACCGGGTTGACGACCGCCACCGCTCCCACTCGATGATCGCCGCTGACGGCATGCGCCAGGCCAAACCCTCCCTCGCTGGAGTACTGACGCCCCGACCACTTGCCCACGGTCGCGCCGCGCCCCGCTCCCACGAGACCTGTGGCGACGTCCTCCTCGGACGCGGCCTCGCAAGCCGCCCTCCCGGCGGCCGCCCCCGGAGGCGAGGCCTTGCCCGGCTGGAGGTCGAAGATGACCGCTGCCGGAACGATCGGGACCACGGCCGCTGCAGTGCGATATCCGATGCCCCTCTCCGCCAGCCACCTCACTACTCCGTCTGCGGCCGCCAGCCCGAACGCGCTGCCCCCGGTCAACAGCACGGCATGGACCTCCTCGAGCCGGCGATCGAGATGCAGCAACTCGAGCTCGCGGGAGCTGGGCGAGGAACCCCGCACGTCACAGGAGGACACATTGCCCGGCGGGGGCAGGACGACCGTGCAGCCGGTAGCCGCGTCCTCGTCCGTGAAGTGGCCGACCTTGAAGCCGGCGAGCAGGCTGCTCATCGGCTGATTTATAGCCGAGTGGCGCAGGTGACCCTATAGCAGCCATCTGCGATCACTCAGCGGGTGTAATGGCCAGGTGGTAAATCGACTGAAGCGTGTCCGGTTTCGGCCGGGCGACGTCCTTGCAGGCGTGACCGTGGCCCTGGTGTTGATCCCTCAGGCACTTGCCTATGCGACCCTTGCCGGCGTGCCCGCGGGCAGGGGCCTGTTCGCGGCCGCCCTGGCGCCCCTCGCAGCGGCTCTGTTCGCCTCATCTCCCTACCTTGCGACCGGCCCCACAGCCCTCACATCTCTGCTGACTTTCGGTGCGCTCTCGGCAATCGCTCTACCCGGTGGCTCCGAATACGTGCTGCTCGCATCCTTGCTCGCCCTTCTCGTGGGGATTATTCGCATCGTCATGGGAATCGTGCGTGCCGGCCCCATCGCTTATCTCATGTCTCAGCCGGTCATGCTCGGCTTTACCGCGGGAGCAGCCGTCGTGATCGTTGCTTCGCAGATCCCTACGGCTGTAGGCACCTCCGCGCCGCCGGGGAACTCTTTGCTCTCTGCGCTGCGGGTGTTGCGAGATCCTGGATCGTGGCAGATGGAAGCGATCTCGGTCGCCGCCGCCACCGCCTTATTGATAGTCGGTGGGAGACGCATACACCGGCTCTTTCCGGGGATCCTCGCAGCGGTAGCACTGGCGCTCGGCTTCAGCGCGGTGATGGGCTACCGAGGCGCGGCCCTCGGAGATATCGAATCGACCCTGCCGCCATTCTCACTCGCCCTCCCTTGGAGCTCTCTTGGCGAGTTGTTTGCTCCCGCTCTCGTGATTGCGCTGGTGGGCTTTGCCGAACCAGCGTCAATCGCTCGCCGCTATTCGATACTCGATCGCCTGCGCTGGGATCCCAACCGGGAGCTGATCGGACAAGGTGCCGCCAACTTCGTCGCGGGATTGGGAGGCGGCTTTCCCGTCGGTGGCTCGTTGTCGCGCACCGCCTTGGCGCGCACCGCCGGTGCCCGCACCCGCATCAGCGGTGCCATCACCGGTCTGATCGTGCTCCTCTTTCTTCCTTTCGTGTCGGTGTTGCAGACGCTACCGATTGCCGTGCTCGCCGCCGCAATTATCGTCACGGCGAGCGACCTTGTGGAGGTGAATCGCTTCCGCGCCTACTACCGCTACGCCCGACTCCAGTTCGCGGTCGCGCTCGCCACTTTCCTGTTGACCGTCATCCTTGCTCCACACGTCGAGCGGGCCGTGATCATCGGGATCCTGTTGGCGATCCTGGCTCATTTGTGGCGAGAGCTGCGTCTGTCGATCCCAGCCTGGAGAGATGGCGACGTCCTGCATCTGGCGCCAAAGGGTGTGCTCTATTTCGCCTCGGCTCCCGGGCTCGAGGATGCCTTCGGAAAACTCCTGGCCGACAATCCGACTGCCGACGGACTGAATGTGCACCTCGGCGGCCTGGGTCGCGTCGACCTCACCGGCGCCCTCGTCCTGAGAGGCTTGATGGACGACGCGCGGGAGGCTGGGTTCGAGGTGGAGCTGACGGATGTTCCTCCTCAGGCCCGCAAGATCATCGCCCGAGTCGTGGACGATCGGGATGGTTGAGGTGGCGTTGTCGCGCTTCGGCCACCGCCGATCATCGAGGCTTGGGATGAACGAGGCGTGCGGGCTAGGCTCGCCCTTGAGTGCGGAAGCTGTGGAACACGCGGCCTTTCGCGGGCACCGCCCGAACTCGCAGCCGTAGCCGACCGGCGTGGATGTAGACGAAGTGATTCCTTTCCACGCACACCGCGCTGAACTTCGCCTCACCGCAGGGATAGAGTTCGCGGCCCCCACCACCCGTAACGAGGTAGCGAATCTTCTTGATCGGTTTAGTGACCGAGTAGAGGTGGTCGTGGCCGTTGAGGACGAGGTCCACACCACGGCGACGGAACAACGGATTCAGAAGCTTCCTGAACCCCGGTGTCGAACCGTGAGCCGTACTCGGCGAGTAGACGGGGTGATGGAACACGACGATGGTCCAGCGATCCGCCGGCTTGCTGCGCAGATGACTGGCGAGCCAGCCCATCCGAAGCGCGTTGGAATCCACCATCACGAAGCGCACGCCGTTGCGCCGCACCACGAAGTTGCGGGCCTTCATGCCGAAGGTCGGCTCGTTGAGCTCGTCGAGACCGCCGTTGGCGATGATGTCGTGGTTGCCGAGAATGGCGCGCCACCTGACCCCAGCGTCAAACAGGCAGCCATAGGGATTCCAGAACCTTCCTTCGAAGCGCTCTCTGTCGCCCTTGTCGTAGATGTTGTCGCCGGTGGTGAAAACATGGTCAAAGGGGTGATTGGCGCGCCACTTGCACATCCGCTGCGCCACCGCCGCCTGCTCTTCGCCCCCGGTGCCGAAGTCCCCGATTACGGCGAAGTTGAAGTAACCGGGCTTGGCGGCGGCTCCCGCGGCCGGCACGGCTGCTTCGGAGGCCGGCGCAGCGGCGACGGTCGGCAGCCTCGCCTCGGCGACTCCTGTCACCCACGTAGATATAGTCGTCAGTACCGCAACGGCCACGACGAGAACTCTGTTCACGATTCACTCCCGTACGAGAGGGACGAAACGCGCCGAAACCACTCGCTTGATCAACTCCAAGGTTTGTCCGCGCTTCTCCAGCAACACAACGCGTTCATCGTACCCATCCCTTACAGGAATTACCAGACGGCCCGCCTCGGTAAGTTGCGCAGCGAGTGCGGGTGGAATCTCCGCTGTCGTCGCCGAGACGACGATGCCGTCGTAGGGGGCGTGACCGGCTTCACCCTGCCAGCCGTCTGCCACCACCACCACGCAATTGGCGACCCCGGCACGCTCCAGATTGGCTCGTGCCCGCTCGGCGAGGCGAAGGTGCCGTTCGACCGACACCACCAAAGAGGCTCGCTGCGCCAGGAGCGCAGTCTGGAAACCGTAGCCCGTCCCCACCTCCAGAACGCGGCACCCTTCCGGTAGGGCGAGCTCGTCGATCATCCTGGCAATCAGCGTGGGCTGGCTCGTAGTCTGCCCATCGGGAAGGGCCACGGGTCGATCGGCATAGGCTGCCGACACCGTTCCCTCAGGCGTGAACGCGGCTCTATCGACCGCCCTGAATGCGTCCACCACCCATTGCGTTACCTTCTCGCCGGCCACCAGGCGAGCGAGACCTTCCTGGCTCCTGGGCATCGCTCTAGACAACCTCGGGCATAGCCGAACCCCGCGAGCTGCGGCTAGTGCTCGGCGTGATCGGTGATGTACATGTCGAGCCGGCGGCACACGTCGACTGCGCGCCGTTCGATCTCGTCGTAACGCCCCTGAGCGGCAAGCTGGGAGCTGAGCACGGACTCTCCGAATCCCACCAGCTCGACCCCCGCATCGAGGTAGCCGAGGTAATTCTCAGGAGTGATTCCGCCCGAGACCAAGAGCGGCACGTCATGGAGGGGGCCGAGGACTTGCTCGATGTAGTCAGGCCCTCCCAGGCTCTCGGCGGGAAACACCTTGACCCAGTCGGCCCCCGCCCTGCGTGCGCTATGGATCTCGGTAGGCGTAGATGCGCCCAGTATCACCGGCAGCGACAGAGAGTGAGCTGCGTCGACGACCTCCGGAACGACCACCGGAGTGACGATGAACTCGGCGCCGGCGTCGTAGGCCTCCTTGACCTGCTGGGGCTCGAGAACGGTCCCTGCCCCGACGATCGCGTCGATTCGGCCCGCCACCTCGGAGAGGGCATCGGCGGCTCCTGGAGTGTTCATCGTGACCTCGACGGCCTCGAAACCACCGCGCACTGCCACGGCCATACCCTCGACGGCATCGCTCGCCGATCTCATCCGCAACACGGCGATGACTGTCGCATCTCTCAGCCTGTCGGCTCGGGAGTTGAAGAGGTTCGCCTTCATTCAGCGAGATTACTAAAGGCGGGGAATTGAATGAGAACCCCGCCCACAGCCCGGTGGAATCCACATACGACGCGCAGCCATCCGGAGTCTTACGGAACGCGCCCATGGGCCCCTTTTCGTACCAAAGTAGCCGTTGGCGGGGGCCTCGCCGGGCTCGTGGGGGGCAATGGGCGGAGTGGCGGCCCGGATATCAGCCAATCTGTCACACCCCGCGCGTACGCTGTCGATAGCTGAAAAAGAGGGCCGTAAGCATGCGACAGGCCGGCAGAAAGCGGCGATGGAGGGATGGGATGAACGAAGACCAGGCACGTCTCGTGGGCCGGGTACTCGGAACGGTCGACTCGACCCCCCTTGAATTCTGGGTCGCACTCGAGCCCGGGCGCTCGCTGCAACTCGACGACGTCGTCGCCACTGTGCGCCGGCCCCCCGGGGGTGAACCGGTCAGCCTCTACGGGATCGTCTCCCAGGTCAGGGCTCGCTACGAGGGTGCTCGCTTCGACTCCGATGTGTTCCTGATCGAGGACGGGGTGCTGCCCGGCGAGGTCTGCGAAGCGGCTCAGATCTCAACGACCAGGGTAGAGCCCGAGGTGTTCATCCCTCCGCTGCCCGGCGCCGCCGTCATGCGAGCCGAGGGCAAGGACCGGGACCAGGCCCTGTTCTTCGACGGCATGGACAAGCGCCTGCCTGCGGGGATGTCGAGGAGCGGCGAGCCCGTGTTCTTGAACCTCGAGTTCCTCGACGGGACCCGGGGCGCGCACGTCAACATCTCGGGCATATCGGGAGTGGCCACGAAGACCACTTACGCGACCTTCCTGCTCTACAGCCTCTTCAACTCCGGAGTCCTGGGCGCGGAGGCGCTCAACACTAAGGCGCTGATCTTCAACGTCAAGGGCGAAGACCTGCTGTTCCTGGATCATGCCAACATTCAGCTCACCGAGCAGGACGAGGACCGCTACCGGTCCCTGGGCATGCCACCCGGTCCCTTTGAGAGCGCCGCGTTCTACGCGCCACCGCGCGCGGGCGACCGCAACGCGGCCCCCGATGTGTCGAGCCGATCCCAAGGAGTCACCTCGTTCTTCTGGACCATCGAGGAGTTCTGCCGCGACGAGCTGCTGCCGTTTCTGTTTGCCGACGCCGAGGACGACAGACAGCACTACACGATGGTGGTGTTCAACGTCGCAGCCCAGCTGCGCCACGCAACGCCCATCGGCGAGGGAGGCGTAAACATCGAAGGCACGGAGGTGCGCACCTTCCGGGAGCTTGTGGAGGTCATCACCTCGAGGGTGCAGGAAGGCAACGAGTGGGCAGGGCCCGCCATCGGTCTCGGGACGATCAACGCCTTCATTCGCCGTCTCTACGGCACGATCCGGCCGCTCGAACGGCTGATTCGTGGCGACATCCCGGACGCCCCCGGCCACCGCGTACGGCTCGAAAAGCAGGTCACGGTCGTCGATCTCCACAACCTCCCCGATCGCGCCAAGCGCTTCGTTGTGGGCGTGGTCATAAGGAAGACCTTCGAGGAGAAGGAGCGGGCGGGCCGGGCTCGTCCACTGTTGTTCCTGGTCCTCGACGAGCTCAACAAGTACGCCCCCAAGGAGGGCACCAGCCCCATTAAGGAGATCCTGCTCGACGTCGCCGAGAGGGGGCGCTCGCTGGGAATCATCCTGATAGGAGCCCAGCAGACCGCGAGCCAAGTCGAGGATCGCATCGTCGGGCAAAGCTCGATCCGTGTGGTCGGCCGGCTCGACTCCGCCGAGGCCGAGCGCGGCCAGTACGGCTTCCTCAAGGGGGCGGTGCGCGACCGCGCCACGATCCTCAAGCCGGGCTCGATGATGGTGTCCCAGCCCGAGATCCCCGTTCCCCTGCTGGTCGAGTTCCCCTTCCCGGCGTGGGCCAGCCGTCCTTCGGAGGCCGGCGCCAATCCCGCCGCCTTCGACGAGCCCGAAGATCCATTCGAGGGGCTCCCCGGCTAGTGGCCCGCCGCGGGAATTATCGGCACATTCGAGCGACCCTGCATCACCGATGGCTGCGTTCCTTGACGCTCACGTACCTCCAGGTACGCTCGACTCCTCACGCCTTGCCCGCGGCGCGCAAGATCGCTCTCGATGTTGGCGCTACTTTCGCGACGGACCACTCGTGAGGATCCTTCACACCGGGGACTGGCACGTCGGAAAGGGGATCGCGGGAACGCCGCGCAACGACGAGCACCAGGCGGTCCTTGCCGAGATAGCGAGAGTCGCACACGAGCAGGCCGTCGATCTGATCCTCGTGGCCGGTGACCTCTTCGACACCGCGTCGCCGTCCCCCGAGGCCGAGCGCATCGTCTACCGGGCGCTGCTCGATCTCGGGCGTCTGGCCCCGGTCGTGGTGGTCCCCGGCAATCACGACAACGAGCGGCGCCTCGACGCCTGCGCACCTTTGTTCGAAAGCGCCGGTGTGGGCATCCGGTCGTTCGTCACCAACCTCGCCCCGCTCGAGATCACAACCTCTTCGGGCGAGCGCGCTCGGATCGCCACGATCCCGTGGCTGTCGCAGCGTCACATCATCAAGGCCGATCAGCTCATGAGTCTGCAAGCAGACGAGCACGGCGGTATCTATCGCGACCGTTTGCATCGCATCGTCAAGGCTCTTGCCGCGGGTTTCGATCAATCAGCAGTGAACCTCATCCTCGCTCACCTGACGATCGTCGGAGGCAGCATCGGAGGCGGCGAGCGCACGGCGCAGACCATTTGGGATTACTCGATCGACGCAGGCGCTTTTCCGGCCACCGCGCACTACGTCGCGCTCGGCCATCTCCACAAGCCCCAGCGCATGCCGGGGCTGTGCCCGGTTCACTACTGTGGCTCCCCTCTTCAGCTCGACTTCTCCGACGACGGCTCCGAGTCCAAGCAGGTGCTCATCATCGAGGCGAGCGCAACTACTCCGGCGACGGTGTCGGAGGTTCCGCTGCGCTCCGGCCGCCGCCTACGCACGCTCGAAGGGACGCTCGAGTCGCTCGAGTTGTTGCGCGACAAGACCGGAGACGACCTCCTGCGCGTCATTGTGAAGGAAAAGATCCGCGTCGGACTGGCAGATGAAGTACGCGCTCTGTTCCCGCACGCCGTGAAGGTCCTTGTGCGCCCCGAGTTGGAGGCGGCCGCGCCGGCCCGGGCGGAACGCTCACACAACTCGCCTCACGAACTGTTCGCCCAGTACCTCAACGAACGCGACACCCATGACCCCGAGTTGGTGCGCCTGTTCGCAACTCTTTACGAGGAGTGCGCATGAGGCCACTGCGGCTCGAGCTGCAAGGCTTCACCAGCTTTCGCGACAGGACCGAGATCGATTTCTCGGACTGCGAGCTCTTCGCGCTGGTGGGCCCTACCGGATCCGGAAAGTCCACAGTGATCGACGCGCTCTGTTTTGTCCTCTACGGCTCGGTGCCGCGCTACGACCACAAAGGCCTGGTGGCGCCGGTGATCAGCCACGGAAAGCTTGAGGCCAAGGTGCGCCTCGATTTCGCCCTCGGCGAGCGTGAGTACAGCGCCGTGCGAGTGGTCAGACAGCTGAGCAAGGGAAACGCGACGACCAAGGAAGCGGTGCTCGAGTGCGGAGGGGAGGTGCTTGCGCGGGGTGCCGTTGAGCTCACGGCCGCGATCACAGAGCTACTCGGGCTGTCCTTCGATCACTTCACGCGCTGCGTGGTCCTCCCCCAGGGTGAGTTCTCTCGCTTTCTGCACGACGGTCCCAAGGACCGCCAGGGCATGATCGTGAAGCTCCTGAACCTCGGTGTATATGAGCAGATGAGCCATCGGGCTCAGGCTCTCTCTAACGATGCCCGGATGGATTGTGAGGTCAACGAGCGGCGGCTGCAAGAGGACTTCGCCGGCGCCACTCCCGAAGCTCTCCGGCGTGCCCGTGCCGGCCTCGAGCGCCTGCAGGCCCTGGAACAAACGGTGAGAGCAGCCACGCCGCGCCTGGCTGAGCTGGCGGAGAAAAAAAGGACGGCTCGGGCTGCTGCGGAGGAGGCGCTCAAGGCGATCTCCCTGCTCGACTCGCTCGAGGTTCCCCCTGAGGTGACGGCTTTGGGGGCGCGCTTGAAGTTGGCGGCATCCGATCTGGCAGACGCGGAGGCACAGATCGCGACTACCGGGGACGAGGTGGCAGTACGAACCGCGGCACGCGCCGAACGTGGTCCCCGCGAGCCGGTGCTCGGAGCGATCGCCGCCCACCGCCGCCGCGGGGAGCTGGCCCAAGCCATCGCCGAGAAGGCGTCGGAGGTGGAGGCCGCCGACCGTAGGCTCGAGGGGGCGCAGTCGGCGCACGACGAGGCGACCACCCTCCTTGAAGCCGCGGCTTCCTCCGAAGAGGCCGCGCGCAGCCGGCACGCTGCGCACGATCTCGCCTCCGTGCTAACCGCAGGCAACAACTGTCCGGTGTGTCTCCAAGTCGTCACCGAGCTCCCTTCCCACGAGGTCCCGCCCGACCTCCAGACGGCGCGCGCCGAGTTGCAGAGTGCACGTGTGGAAGGGACCAAGGCCGCCTCCGAGCTAGGTGCCGCGGCAAAGGAGATGGCCGCGGCCCAGGCCGGAATGAGCGTGCTGGAACAACAGCGGGATCTTCTGGATAGGGCCCTGGCCGAAGAGCGAGATGAAGCGACGCTTACCGAAGTACTTGCCTCCATCGACGAGGCCGAACTGCTGGTCGAGGCCGCACGCTCTGCCGAGAGCAAGGCCCTCCGCAACGCTCGTGCGGCTCGCAAGGAGACAGAAGACCTGCAGGCAGCCGAGCACAAACTGCGCCGACAGTTCGACGACCGGCGCGACCGGGTGGCCGCGCTTCGCCCACCTCCCACCGAGGGCTCGAACCTTGCCGGGGACTGGGGGAGGCTTGCACTGTGGGCGGCGGGTCGGGCACCAGAGCTCGCCGAGGAGGCCGCCGCGTGCGAGGCGAGCGCAGCTGAAGCCGACAAGGAGCAGACGGTCCTGACAGAGGACCTCGAGCGCTCCTGTCGCGACTGCGAGCTCGACGTGCTCGAGGGGGGCATCCTCGAAACGGTGATGGGTGCCGTCGCCGTCACCTCTACCGAGGTGAAAGGAATCGAGCAGGGCATCGCCTCCGCCGAGGCTCTGCGGACGGTCGTCGCCCGCCGTCGGAAGGAAGCCGAGCTAGCGTCCGGGCTCGCCCTGGAACTCTCGGCCAAGCGGGGTCGGTTCGAGAGCTGGATAGTGGAAGAAGCGTTGCGACGGCTGGTCGACGGCGCCACTCGGACCCTCAACGAACTCTCCACAGGCCAGTACTCCATGACCCTGAGCGACACCGGTGAATTCTTGGTGATCGACCATCACAACGCGGACGAGACCCGCTCCGCGAAGACGCTCTCGGGAGGCGAGACATTTCTGGCTTCGTTATCGCTGGCGTTGTCGCTTTCCGATCAGCTGTCGGAGCTCGCCACTCAGGGCGCCGCTCGCCTCGACGCGATCTTCTTGGACGAGGGCTTTGGCACCCTTGATGCCGACACACTCGAGACCGTGGCGGCTACGGTCGAGAACCTTGCCGCCACCGGGCGAATGGTGGGCATAGTCACTCATGTGCGTGAGCTGGCCGAACGCGTCCCCCTGCAATTTCGGGTGCGAAAGAACCAGACCACCTCCACGGTCGAAAGGGTCGCGGACTTGGAGGCACAGCCGGCATGAGGTTCGCTATCGAAACCTGGGCCCCCGAGTACGGCGCGGCCACCGATCCCGAGCTTCCCGAAACCGGCGCCACCGTCGACGCCGAGATAGAGCGAGATCTGGACGGCTGGGCGCCCATCACTCCCCCATCGCTCGGGGGGGTACCGGAGCGCATCCTGTTCACCGATGGAGTACGGAGGGTCGACGCTCAGGTGTGGATCGAGGACGGAGCGGCAAGTTGCCCGGGGATCTGTGCCACCTACGCGGCGGGCGCCGTCCTTTGCGATGGGCGGGCCGAAGTGGTCTCCGCCGAGGTGCGGCGCGGCCTGTTCACGGCGGCCCCTCAGGCAGAGGGGATCATGTGCCGGCACGTCTCCTACCCGGTGCGGAGCGCCCCGTCCGGCGACCCCGATGTACTCAGCCTGGCGCTGCAGCAGCGCATGGGCGAGCTCGAGATCACGCTGGCCGCAGCCCACGATGCACCACTTGTGATCGTGGACGGACCTCTGCGGGGACGCCAGAGCGTGCCCGGCGCGGTCGGCTACATCAAGACTCATCACGTCTCCTACCTACAGGGGGCCCAAGAGGGTGTCGTCGCCGCCCTTGGAGCCGGGCAGCGCACCCCGGTGTTCCTCATGATGAGCTCGTGGAGCCGCTTCTCCTGGTATCTGCGCCTTCCCGGTTCGATCGGCCATCCCTGGGCCGGCGTGGTGCGCTGTGAGGCATCGGCCGATCACGAGACCTCAGACGTGATTGAGCTGGCCGACGCCGTCGCCGCTGCGCTCCCCCGCTTCTCCTCGAAGCCGCACAAAGACCCACGTGCGCCCCAGAACCTCTACCCGATAGCCGGTCTCGACCGCGAACTCCGCCGTCGCCTCGGCGATGCAGCCCTGCTCTACAGGGACCTTCGGGTGGCCGCGGCCTGACCCCCCGCGCCGACTGATGCTTCTGCAGGCCTGCCTGAACGGCTCCCGAACGAGCGAGGAACACCCCGCGATTCCACGCACGCCGGCCGAGCTTGCAGCCGGAGGCCGGGCGGCAGTCGCGGCAGGCGCCCACGTGCTGCACCTACACCCGTATAACGATTCCCGTACAGAGACATTCGCCGCAGGACCGTGTGCGGCGACGCTGCGAGCGGTCCGGATGGCGTGTCCCGGGGTCCCGATCTCGTTGAGCACGTCGGAGGCGATCGAGCCCCATCCCCAACGATTGGAGACGATCGCCCGCTGGACCGAGCTGCCCGAGCTTGTCACCGCGAACCAGGGAGAGGACCGCGAACCAGGGAGAGGAGGGCATCCTCGAGCTGTGCGAATTGCTGCTCGCGCGCGGGGTCGGGATCGAGGCTGGACTACTCCACCTGAATGACGCGTACGGCTTCGTTAACTCCGGGCTCGTCGATCGTTGCGTACGCGTTCTCCTCGAGCCGTTGGATGCGGAGCCCGCTGCGGCCGTCGCCCACGCCGAGGCTATGGAGAGAGTCCTGGCGGAGGCAGACGTGAGCCTGGAGCAGATTCATCATGGCGACGACATCGCCACGTGGCACGTCATGGCTCGGGCCCTGAAGCGCGGACACGGCACGCGGGCGGGCCTCGAGGACACCACAAGGCTGCCTGACGGACGGCTTGCACCGGACAACGCCTCATTGGTGAAGGTGGCCGCCGAGATGATCGCTCGGGAATCTGGGTGAGCAAATGGCAATGGGGTCTGCTCGAACCGAAGCAGCAACCGTGGGGATGCTCAGCGGTTTTCTCCGACCCGGACGGACACGTCTGGCAGGGTGATGCCCGTCGCCACAGCCGCTGCTAACAGACTCCCGATGAGTTCCGCTTGCTCGCAAGGTCTACAGTTCGAATAGATCAAACCACCCCCGACAAGGAGGACTAGCGATGAGCAGTTCCATGCAAACCCCGACAACCCTCTCGAACATCGGCGTGGTCATGTTCACCGTCGCCGATCAAGACGCGGTCCTCGCCTTCTACACCGAGAAGCTCGGCTTCGAAGTGCGCTCCGACTCGCGTTTCGGTGACCACGATGAGATGCGCTGGCTGGAGGTGGCCCCGCCCGGGTCGCGGGCGCGCTTGGCGCTCAACCCGCCGATTGGCGGCGAGCCCGGCGGCGGCTCGATCGGATGTGAGTCGACGGACGTCCTGGGCGAGCACGCGCGCTTGAGCGCCGTTGGTGGCATCGACATCGATCCGGAGCCGATGCGCACGCCCGGCGCCCCCCTCTTGTTCATGCTGCGCGACCCGGACGGCAACGTGGTCGTCGTGGTGGAGGAGCCGCCCGCCGCGTAGCTCATCCACGTTCAAGGAACCACCGCCGCCCCGATCTCGTGGCGCGCTCTTTACACGACTGACTGGGCTTCGCCGCTTCGGCAACCTCAGATCGAAGGATCCGCTGGAGACGCCCTGAGCCGCAACCATGACGGTTTGGACCGCTACCTTCTCACGTCCTCATACGTCTAGTAGGCGTGACAAGAGGATGAGTGTTCCAATGTTGGGGAGGTCGGTGATCACGCGAGGCGAGCAGAGACTGGCCGATCTCTACGGGTGGTACGCGCCCGGCGCGGTCCGCGTTGCCTTTCTGCTTACGGGTGACCAACACACCGCAGAAGACATCGTCCAGGACGCGTTCGTGCGCCTGTTCTCCCGCTTTCAGGAGCTCAGGAACCCGGATGCGTTCGAGACCTATCTACGCAGAATTGTGGTCAATCTCTCCCGGGACCGGTTCCGCAGGCTGAAGCTCGAGCGCGACTACGCCGCGCCAAGTGGCGTCGGGTTCTTCGGCCATCGGAGTCTCCTCGGGGATCGAAACGCGCGCGTTGATCCGCGACGCTCTGCAGAAGCTTCCGCATCGACAGCGGACGGTGCTCGTCCTGCGCTTCTATGCCGACCTGTCGGAGCAACAGACGGCCGAGGTAATGCAGTGCTCGGTGGCCGCCGTGAAGTCCCTGGCCACCCGAGCAACCGCGACTCTGAGAAAGGACATTGGAGAGGAGGCCTTATGACGGACATCGATCCCCGAATCGTCGGCCTTCTCCACGACGAAGCCGATAAGGCGGCTCTACCGGATGAGATGTATCAGCGAGTGCTGGGACGGGCCAGGATCAGAAGATTGGTGACGGCAACCGTTGCCGGCGTCGCGATGATTGCGATCATCATGACTGGGGTGATGATCGCAGGACAACCTCGATCGCTATCAAACGTCCGCCCGGCCGGTCCCGAAGAGCTGCCGGCCCCGCCCGACTCGCTTCGGCAGCAGGTCCCCGACGAGCTTGACTATTGGATCGCACCTGGGCTAGTCCTCCTGTACATGAACGGCGGCGTCTACCATCTCTACTTCGAAGGGGTAATGCCCCATAGCTGCCCGGTTGGGTTGCCCGAGCGGGACCCGGAGGCGTGCTTCTTCACGGCTCAGCACCTCGTCTGGGGCCGCGCCACCCCGGACGCGTCGTCGGTCAGCGGCGACCACGACCTCGAGCTTCCTGAGCTGACGGAGGACGCCGAGGTTCTGTGGCGTGGGTCCCCCGATGACGGCTCGATCGGCGTTCGCTCCCCGGGCGCGTGCGCGCGCATCACCCGCTTCGACGACTACTACGAATGCAGGGACGGAGTCCCGGTCTATGTGCGACGCGAAGAGAGAGTGAGCGGAGCGATGTCACGGCCACAGAT
>JBPCPZ010000056.1:0-14753 GCA_050998655.1 Actinomycetota bacterium | reverse complement strand
GGGAGCCGCCACACCTCGACGGTCACCGTGGCGCCCGCCTCCAATCGGCTCTCGTCTCGCTCGAACAACGCCACGCCGTGACAATTGATCAGGCTCGACTGTATGTGGGAACCCTGCGGCCCTGTGGGCGTGGCGGTGAAGCCCGATCCGTCCGATCCTCCCACCCGCCCCGGAGATCCCCCCCTGTTGGATCCCCCCGCCCGCCCCGAACTCAACCGCACGCGCACGAAGTGCAACCGTCCGGGAGGTTTGGTAATCGTCTCGGTCAAAGTCGCGTCGATCCGGGGCCGAAGCAGGTTGGCGCATCCACGCAGCTTGCGAATCGCCGGCCGTACGAACTGCTCGAAGCCGACGTGAATCGACACGGGGTTGCCGGGCAACCCAAGGAAGGGCTTGTCTCCGATGGCTCCCAGAACGACCGGCTTGCCGGGCTGCATGGCCACACGCCACATATCGATGCGGCCGAGGTTTGAAACCACGTCCTTGACGAAATCGTAGCGGCCGACCGCGACCCCTCCGGAGGACATCACCAGATCAGAGAGCTCGGCAGCGCGGCGAAAAGCCACCTCGGTTGATTCGTAGGTGTCGGCCACCGGCCCCGTCGAGATCACCTCGCCGCCGGCCTCTCTCACCAACGCGGTCAAGGCTATGGAATTGGAGTCGCGGATTTGCCCGGCCCCCGGTGTCGCCTCGGGGGCGACGAGCTCATCGCCGGTGACCAGTACGGCAACCTTGGGGGCGCCCCGAACACGCAAAGGCGACATGCCCATCGACGCCAGTAACGCCAGCTCGCCGGGACCCAGCTCCTGGCCCGCCTCCACCAGCGTCTCACCCTCACCGAGGTCGTCGCCCGCCGGCCGCACGTGCTTGCCCGAAGGAGTGGGAGACACGATCGTGACCCGGCCCCCATCCTCTTTCGCGACCTCGATCGGAGCTATCGCGTCGGCCCCCGGTGGCAGCGGCGCGCCGGTCATGATTCGCACCGCCGTTCCTGCTGCAACCTCGAGGTCGCCCGACTCTCCCGCCCGGATCTCGCCCGTAACCTCCAACGTCACCGGAGTGGCCTCAGACGCCTTTCCTGCGTCTGCGCTTCTGAGTGCGTATCCGTCCATGGCGGAGTTGGCGAAGCGGGGCAGGGCGTGGGGGGCCCTCAACGTCTCGGCCACCACCAGCCCGAGGGCGTCGCGAACCAGCACCTCCTTGGGCTCGAGAGGAGTGAACGCCTCCAGCACCCGGCGGCGCGCCTCCGCAACCGCGAGCATGTCAGCCAAGGCGATCCGCTACCTCGAGCACATAGGCCTTGAGCTGCTCACCGAGATCCTTGCGCCGGAGGCCAAGCTCGATCGTCGCCTTGAGATAGTCGAGCTTCTTGCCCACGTCGAACATCGGCCCCTCGTGAACGTAGGCGTAGACCGATTGCTCCTGCGCCAGCAGGTTGATCCCGTCGGTGAGCTGGATCTCCCCCCCGTAACCACTGGTTGTTCGATCCAACGCGTCGAAGATATCGGGCGTGAACAGGTAACGCCCGCGCGAGCCGAGGTCCGAGCGGGCCTCCTCCACCTGCGGTTTCTCGACCATGTTGAGCACCCGCAAGAGTCCGTCTGAGGTCTTCTCCGGATCGATGACGCCGTACGAAGGAATGTCCTCCTTGGCCACTCGCACAACCGTGACGACATTGGCTTGATGCCGCTCGTAGATCGCCATCATGCTCTCGATCAACGCAGGCTCGTCTCCACGCGGCCTCGGAACCATCTCGTCCCCGAGCATGACTACGAAGGGCGCGTCGCCGACGTGGGAGCGAGCCACCGAGACCGCATGCCCCAAGCCCAGGGGCTCCTTTTGCCTAACGTAAAAGATGTTTGCGAGATCGGCGATGCGCCGAATCTGTTCGAGCTCTGCCGACTTGTCGCTTATCTCGAGGTGATGCTCGAGCTCGAGGGACTTGTCGAAGTGATCGTCGATCATCCCCTTGCCTCGGCTCGTCACGATCAGGATGTCGTCGATGCCGGCGCGCACCGCCTCCTCGACGACGTACTGGATCATGGGCTTGTCCACGACCGGGATCATCTCTTTGGGCTGCGCCTTGGTCGCGGGCAAGAAACGTGTTCCCAGTCCCGCCGCGGGGATAACCGCCTTGCGCACCGTCATATATGTGAGCCTCCTCCTATCGCCCGGGCGCCTTCAGGCGCCTCACCAAGCCTGAAGGTAGTCGATCGCACAAACTGTGCCCGAAAGGTACCCTGCGGCACGACCTGCGCGCGTGAGTAGAAGGGCAGGGCCTCAGCGAGCGACTTTGAGGCCCGCCGGCCCGTCCGGCAGACCGATGCGATCGCGCCCCTCCTGCTTGGCTCGATACAGCCCCCGGTCGACGGCCGCCACCAAGGTTCTGAACGAGTCCCCGTGCTGAGGGAAGGAGGCGACACCGACCGAAACCGTGAGATCGATCGGCTGCTCCCCCGCTGCTCCGAACGACTCGGAGCGAACCTCTTCGAGAATCTTCTCCGCCGTCACCACGGCCCCGGAGAGGTCGGTCTCCGACAGAAGGCACACGAACTCCTCGCCTCCGTAGCGCGCCACGACGTCTACCTCGCGCACCGCGTCGGATACGCGCTGAGCAAACTCTATGAGGATGGCGTCTCCTCGTTGATGGCCGAAGGAGTCGTTCACACTCTTGAAGTGGTCGAGGTCGAGCATGAGCAGGCTGAAGGGCCGGCTGAAGCGCATCGCGGTCGCGTGCATGCTGCGGAACTGCATCTGCAGGAAGCGGCGATTCCACACCCCGGTAAGGCCGTCGGTGATCGACAGGCGCTGCGCTTCTTCGTGCAATTGCACGTTCTCGAGCGCAACCCGGCCCTGGTCGGCGAGGAACTTGACCGCGTCGATGTCGGCTTGTTCGAACGGCGTCTGGGCGTCTCGGCGATAGACGGTCAGGACACTATGGATGCGCTGCTGGCTATACAAGGGCAGCGCCATCGACACGGGGAAGTGCGGCTCCGATGCGGCCGGGTGAGGGCCTTCGTCCGATCCATCACGCACCACCGTCACGCCGCGCTCGGCAACGAGACCGACTATCCCCGAGCCCACCGAGACGCGCCCGAGACCATCCACACGGGCGTCTCTCACCACGATGGGATAGAGCTCCCCGCGCCTGGCGCTGAAGCCCCAGATGACTCCTACGTCTGCTCCCACGGCGTCGGCAGCGGTGTTGAGGATCGACTCCAGAATCGAGCGCATGTCGTGAGTGGAGCGCAACGTCTCTCCGACCCGTTGCACCGTGCGCTGAAGGAGATCGCGCGACGACGACAGCTCCTCGACGGTAGCGCCGAGCCGAGCCGCCATGGCATTGAAGGAGGCCGCAAGCTGGCCCACTTCGTCCTTCGAGCGGATGGGAATGCGGTACTCGAAACGACCTTGGGCGATGGCCTCTGCCCCCCGGGATACTTCCTTGAGGGGCCTGGTGAGCAGCCCCGATAGCCAATGAGACAACACGGCCACCACCAGCAGCGCAACCGCCAACAAGCTCAGCAAGGAGTAGAGGACGCGCTGTGACAGCGTCGAGAGCTTGTCCGCGGAGTACCACACCACCGCCCCGACGCCTCCGGGCAGAGCCCGAACCAGCACGTGGGGAGAGCCTTCCTCTTGGTCTGAAGGCAGGTCGGCAACAGCCCCGGACGCGGCCATCGTGTCACCGCCGCTCAACAGGGCAAGCTCGATATCGCCCTCGGATACTTGCTGGAGAAAGGCCCGGTCGGTCCAGAACCCTGCTATGAGGCGGTCCACCGGGCTGGTTTCTCCTCCCACTGCTAACCGCCGTTCGGCGGCTCCCGGAACGCCCCGCTCGGCCGCGATCTCAGCTACTCCGGGCCGCTTGAAGCCTGGAGCGAAGTCCGCCTCGTTCACGGATGCGGCCACGATGGCCCCGGATCGGTCCACGGCGACAAGGAAGTCGAGCTCCTCGGTGCCTGAAAGGGCGCGCTCCAACAGCGGCCGCAGCCGGGAGACCGCACCCTCAGCCGGGAACCGGCGAAGGCGCCGGGAGACCGGCGCGATGAACTCGTCAACGCCTTTCAAGCGGGCCTCGAGCATCGTCTCGGTCTCGACCAGGGTGGGGCGCAGACGGCTCTCTTCGCGGCGTCTGACCTCCCCCACGACCGAGTCGCGCATTAGAAAACCCGCCGCCGAAAGCGGCAGCATGACGATGAGAACGAATAACAGCGTCAGCCGTTGCTGTAGAGACATGACCTCGAAGGACCCCCTTCTGAGGGCACTTATCGGCAACTCACGCGCAAAACCTTAGCCCCATGCGCTTTTCACTCAGCCAGAACGGGCGCGGCTCGGGCGGCACCATTCGGCACTGAGCGAGACCTCCGCCTCCATCCATTCGCGGGGCCCATGCCCCGCGGGTGAGAGGATTCACGCCATGCCGATCTACGAGTACGCCTGCACCGCCTGTGGAGAGCGCACAGAGGCAAAGCAGGGCTTCGACGACCCTCCTCTACAGGAATGCCCGGTTTGCGGGGGCAAGCTGCGCAAGCTCTATTCGCCGGTGGGCATCGTGTTCAAGGGATCCGGCTTCTACTCCACCGACAAGAAGGGGCAGAAGAGGGGCGGGGAGAAGAAGGATTCCGACGGCTCCAAGTCTCAGGACAAGAAGAAGACGACGTCCTCCACTGAGAAGACATCCTCGTCATCGTCTGAGCAGTCCACGAGTGAGAAGTCGTCCAGTGGCAGGTCAGATAGCAATAAGTCCGGCTCCGACTCAAGCTCCCGGACCTCTGGGGGACGGCGATGAGCGACGCGGAGGTCGGAATATTCGGTGGATCCGGTTTCTACCGGCTGCTGGACGACATCACGGAGATCAAGCTCGACACCCCCTACGGCGAGCCCTCGGCCCCTTTGTCGGTGGGAACCATCGGAGGACGCACGGCGGCCTTTTTGCCCCGGCACGGACACGGGCACACGCTGCCCCCCCACATGATCAACTACCGGGCCAATCTGTGGGCGTTCAAGGAGCTGGGTGTGACTCGCATCATCGGCCCCTGCGCCGCCGGGTCCCTGCAGAAAGAGGTCGAGCCGGGCCACTTCGTGATCTCGGACCAGCTCGTCGATCGCACCTGGGGCCGAAAGGACACCTTCTATGAGGGTCCCCTCACCACCCACGTTTCGTTCGCCGACCCCTATTGTCCCGAGCTGCGGCCGCTCGCCCTGGAGGTCGCCCGAAGCCAGGGAGTTCAGGCCCACGATGGGGGCACGGTGGTCGCGGTCCAAGGCCCCCGCTTCTCGACCAGAGCCGAGTCCAAGTGGTACCAGGACGCCGGCTGGCACGTAATCAACATGACCCAGTATCCGGAGGCATACCTGGCGCGTGAGCTCGAGATCTGCTACGTCAACGTGGCGCTCATCACCGATTACGACGTCGGCATCATGGGAGAGACCGAGGCGGTGAATCACGAGGAGGTTCTCAGGGTGGTGGCCGAGAACAACGAGCGGCTGCGAAGCCTGATCTTCGAACTCGTGCCTAGCATCCCGGATCAGAGGAGCTGTCCCTGCAGCCGGGCGCTGCAGGGCGCCCGTCTGGAACCGTGAGGGAGCCGGCGGCCGGCACCCCACCGGGCCGAGTAGTGGTCAGGTGCTCTATATGGTCATCCTGCCACGACTCGGCGATGATGAGGCTTCGGGCTCGCTGAGTTGTCCCTCCTAGAGGCAATCGTCCTGGGACTGGTCCAGGGGCTGACCGAGTTCATCCCGATCTCCTCCTCGGGCCATCTCGTGCTGGTCCCCGAGGCTCTGGGCTGGTCTCACCCGGGCCTTGCCTTCGACGTCCTACTGCACGCCGCTTCGCTTGTGGCCCTGCTCATCTATTTCTCGGGCGAGCTGCTCGATCTCGGTCGCGGCGTGCTTCGGGGCGATGCGGAGCAACGGCGGTTGTTGTGGCTGCTCGCGCTCGGCACGGTGCCCGCCGCGATTGCCGGCATCGCTTTGGGCGACTACTTCGAGAGGTCGTTCGAGGACGCTCGCGCAAGCGCCATCCAGCTCGTCATCACCGCAGTGATTCTGGTTGCGGCCGAGCTGGCCCTTCGGCATCACCAGCAGCGAAGTGCGGAGGTGGGGTCACGGCTCAGGGGCATCTCGGATCTACGGGTGGGGGATGTCTCGCTCATCGGCGTGGCCCAGGCGATCTCGATCCTGCCCGGCATCTCGCGCTCGGGCTCCACGATGGGTGCGGGCCTGGCCCTGGGCATGAGCCGCGATGCTGCGGCGCGCTTCGCCTTCCTGCTGGCAATACCTGCGCTGTTCGGCGCGACGCTGGTACAGCTACCGGAGCTCGGGGGTACGAATTTGGGGCTGGGGGCAGGATTCGCCGGCTTTGTGGCCTCCCTGGTGACGTCCTACGCTTCGATCTGGGGGCTCCTGCGCTATCTCAGGACCAACAGCCTCTACCCGTTCGCCTTCTACTGTGTAATTGCGGGGGTGGCGTTCTTCCTGCTGGTTTGATTCATGCCGCCCTCGGCCGACGAGAGGTTTACGGGCGGCGCCGGGAGGGTCCTGGGGTCCGAAACGAGTCTCGACCGGCGCCGCCGCGCAAATCCTTCACAGAGGATGATCACTGCTCCGACCAACGCCGCCGCCGACATCAGCAGAGCTCCAATACCGAGCCCTATGACTGCGACCTTGACAACGTCGAGGAGCTGGAACACAGGGTCATCCTTGTGAGTAGCTGTTGCTTCCTGTGTTCCATCGTCCGCTCTAGCGCGCTTCTGGTAAACCCCCCAATCGGGGGAAAACGACCTCCCCAAATGGGGGGTTCTCGGGCCGAGTGGTGGTGAGATGTTCTATATGGCCGTCATCCTGCCACCACTCGGCATCTCTAGGTCAGCTGCCGGCGACGGTCATCTCCGCTACCAGCGTCGTCGCTCCTCCGTAGGACCCGCCAAACGGGACCCAGCGCAG
The DNA here is from genome assembly GCA_050998655.1 of Actinomycetota bacterium. GTDB lineage: Bacteria > Actinomycetota > CADDZG01 > CADDZG01 > WHSQ01 > JACDAL01. Next base: position 7,802 of record JBPCPZ010000056.1, on the reverse strand, counting down.
GTCCGAGGCCACGGCCTCGATGCCCTTGAGGATCTCGAGCATGGGGGCCGCAATCGTGACTTCCTTGACCGCCTTGGCGGGCACTCCATCCTCGAGCAGCCGCCCGGTGGCGCCCACCGAGAAGTCTCCCGTGACCGGGTTGGCGCCGGAGTGAACGCCGTGGAAGTCCTCGACGAGCAGTGCCCGGCCGGCGCGCTTCAGCACCTCCGAGCGACTCTCCCCGGTGGAGTCGATGGCGAGGTTCGAGGGCGACGGGTGCGGGGCCGACTTGAACGAGCCGCGCGCGGCGTTGCCGGTCGAGGCCCGGCCCTCCCGGCGGGCGCTGGTGGTGTCGTAGAGAAAGGAGGTCAAGACGCCTTTGGAAATGACCTCCGTGCGGCCTGTAGGGACGCCTTCGGCGTCCCAGGGGGCCGCCCCCGGTGCCCCTTCGCGACGGCCGTCGTCCACCATCGTGAGCCCAGGGGCTGCAATCTGCTCGCCGAGCCTGCCCGCCAGCAACGAGCGGCCCTTCTGCACCGCCTCGCCGACGAGCGCGCTCCCGAGCACTCCCAGGAACTGGCCCGCCACGTAGGGCTCGAACACGACGGGCATCCGCCCGGACGGGATCTTCCCCGCGCCCAGCACTCCGAGCGCACGTTCGGCGGCCGCCCGGCCCACCGCTTCGGCATCGAGGGCCGCGATTCCTCTGGCGAGGTCGAACTCGAAGCCGATCTCGGTGTCGTCGTCCTCGGTGGCGATCGCCAGCGAATAGCACCACGCGTCGGTGCGCCGATAGAAGCCCGAGATCCCGGTCGAGGTCGCCAGTCCGATCTCCGCGTCGGAATCCGAGTAGACGGCCTCCTCGACCGCCCGGATACGGGGGTCGAGGAGGCGCGTCGCGCGCTCCAGCTCCAGGGCAAAGGCCAACTTGTCGTCTGAGGAGACTGCCGCTTGAGAGTCGTCTACGAGCCCCGAGACCGTGGGAGGTCTCCGCGCCCACGCTGTAGCCAGAGCAACGGCCTCATCGGGAGTCGAGTGCCCCGCGTTGTCGCGCGCCTGTACAACGAGCCGATCGAGGCTCTTCTCATCGAGGTCGGTGGTGTAGGCGAAGCCGACCCGGCCCCCGGATACCACACGTACTCCGGCCCCCCGGGGCTCGGCCGAGGACAGCGACTCGACCTCTCCGGAGTAGACCTTGACGTTGAAGCTCTTCTCGTGGGTCACGAACGCCTCGACATCCTCGGAGGACTGAGCCCGGCCGGCGATCGCGGCGGCCAGGTACTGAAGATCGCTCACGCCTCGGTGCCTCCCACGGTCACCCTGCCGAGCAGCACGGTGGGCATTCCGTTGGTAACCGGAGCCGCCTGGCCGTCCTTGCCGCAGACTCCCTCCTTGCGGTCGAAGTCGGAGCCCACCACCTCGATGACCTCGAGGACTCGCGGCCTGTTGCCGATGAGGTTCGCCCCCTTTATCGGGTAGGTGACCTCGCCGTTCTCGATCATGTAGGCCTACGCCATGCCGAACACGAAGTTGCCGGTGGCGGGGTTCACTTCGCCTCCGGCGAAGGTGGCGGCGTACACGCCCCTCTCGACCGAGGAGAAGATGCTCTCGGGATCGTCGGGGCCGGGAAGCAGATAGGTGTTGGTCATGCGCACTATCGGGAGGTGGGCATAGGACTGACGGCGCCCGTTGCCGGTCGGCGAGTGTCCGATCTTGGCCGCCGAGAGCAGGTCCGACAGGTGTCCGACAAGCACCCCCTGGTCGAACAGCACGGTCCGCTGGGCGGGGATGCCCTCGTCGTCCACGCCGAACGAGCCCCACGCGCCCCGATCTGAGCCGTCGTCGACGATCGTCACGCTCTCGGAGCCGAAGCGTTCGCCGTTCCTGTTGGCGTAGACGCTGGCGTCCTTGACCAACGTGTCGGCCTCGAGGCCGTGCCCGCAGGCCTCGTGAATCAGCACGCCACCCGAGCCGGGAGCGAGCACGACCGGGAACTCCCCCGCCGGCGAGGGTTTCGCCTCGAGCATCCGCAAAGCCTTGCGGGCGGCCCGGGCCCCGAGATCGTCGGGAGCCTGGACGCTCAACAACTCGAATCCTCCGGAGTGTCCCGGCGCTTCGAACCCGGTAGCGATCTCGCCATCCCTGGCCGCTACGACCTGCACCGCAAAACGGACCCGCGTCCTGTCGTCCTCAGCGATACGTCCGTCTGAGGAGGCGACGAGGATGTGCTGGTGGACATCTGCATAGGAAGCCGACACCTGGCGGATCGCGGCCCCCTGGGCGCGGGCCGCTTCATTGGCCCGACTGAGAGCCTCCGCCTTGGCCGCGGCCCCGACCTCCTCGGGAGAAAGCTCTACGGGGTGCGTGGGACCCTCGCTGCGCCGAAGATCCGTCGCCACCACGCCCTCGGCGCCGGAAAGCCCCGCGCGGGCCGCCTGAGCCGCCTCTGAGAGCCCCTGCTCGGTGAGCAGGTTCGTGTAGGCGTAGGAGGCACGCTCTCCGGAGATGACCCGCACGCCGGCCCCAGCCTCTCTCCCGGAGGCCACGTCCTCTACCCGGGAGTCGTCGAGCCGCAGGGCGGTCGAGCTGCGCCGCTCCACGAACAGCTCGGCCAGGTCCCCGCCGCGTGCCAGGGCTTCGGTCAGCGTGTGCCGGATGAGAGTCTCGTCGAGCATGGCGACTGAGGATAGTGGATCGAGGCGGCAAGGTGGGGGCCGGCGGCCCTCCCTGGGCAGTATTCAATCGCGCCAGAGCGCGCCTGAGTCCCGAAGCCGTACTCGTGCGCGCAGAGCGCGATTGCCTACGTGCGTCCACGACCCAGCTGCCCTACCGGCCCCGCTCCGCCCGCAGCTCGCCCCCACACCACGGCCCCGACCCCTAGTGAATTTGTGCGCGGGGTCCAAAAGGATGTACCCTGAAACGCGGCCGACCCTCTCTGAAACGTAACATTTACGACAAAAGGAGCCCCCCTCTGTCGCACGCGCACGATGAAGATAGCGGCTACAGCCCGGAGCAGAGAGACCGTCTTCGCCTCATTCATTCCCGCATCATCGAAGCCCGCAGGGAGCTCGACGCCCTCATCGGCGACGCCTACCTCCGGCCGCGCGCTTCGATCGTGCCCGTTCACTTCCTAGACCTCGCCTCTGCCGTCGAGAAGCTGCGGTGGGCCGAGAAGGAGTGGCGGGAACTCGAACGCGAGCAGCGCGTGGCGGACGTCCACTCTTTGGATTTCGACCGGCCCGTCGAAAGCCGCGCCTAGACCTTCTCCTCAGACAGAAACCCGTTCTGCCCAAGAGTCAACGAATGTTCCTTGCCTTCCCTGTACTCACTCGTTTCCGGCTAGTCGGTTCGGCGGAAGAGCACGACTGCAAGAGGTGCGAACACCGCCAGGATGCCCACGCACCACGCCACGGATTGAATCACGTATGACGCGGTCGGTCCCCCGATCGAGAGGGCCCGCACGGCAGACGCAACTACTGAAACGGGCTGGTGCTCGGCGAAGGCTTGGAGCCATCCCGGCATCGACTCGACAGGGACGAAAGCGGACGACGCGAACACGAGTGGAGCGATGACCGGGAACGACGCGGCCTGCGCGGTCTCCGGATCGCCCACGGCCAGACCAACGGTGGCGAAGATCCAGGCGAGCGCGTAACTGAAGAGAAGCACGAGTCCGATGCCGAGGAGGAATGAGAAGACATTGGTGTGGATGCGGAAGCCGACCGCGAAGCCGACGCCCGTCATCAAGGCCACGACGAATACGTTCCGTATCAGGTCTGCGAGAGTGCGGCCCGCCAGAACGGCCGACCTGCTCATCGGCAGCGACTGGAAGCGCTCCATGAGGCCACTCTTCAGATCAGCCGCGAGACCAACTGCCGCAGCCATCGAGCCGAAGATCACCGTCTGGACGAAGATTCCCGGCATCAGGTAGTCGACGTAACTGCCTCCCGGCACGGAGATCGCTCCGCCGAAGACGTACCGGAACATCAAGACGAAGATGACCGGCTGGATCGTCGAGAAGACGAGCAGCTGAGGTATGCGTATGTAGGCGATCAGGTTGCGCTGAGCGATCGCCATCGCGTCTCGGATCACCCACGAGCCCGACTCCTGTGACAGGCTCTTCGTCGCCGCGAACTCAGCAGTAGCCATCAAGCGTCCACCTCCACCAGTTCTTCTTGGGCTTCGTTCTCTGCACGATGTCCCGTCAGTGCGAGGAACACATCGTCGAGACTCGGCTCACGTACCGTTAGCGAGTCGGGCTCGAGGTTCGCCGCGTCGAGGATCCGCAGCACCTCCATCAACAGCTTGGCACCGTCGTTCGATGTCAATCTGACGAGCGAGCCCTCGCGCTCGATCCCCATGATCTGTCCGGCAAGCCGTGAGTGCGCGTCGATCGCCTTCTGTTCCATCGCGAAACCCAACTCGGTGACGGTGCTCCCGAGCTTTGATTTCAGAGCTTGCGGAGTATCGTTCGCTATCACGCGGCCCCCGTCCACCACGGCTATCCGTTCGGCGAGGCGATCGGCCTCTTCGAGATACTGCGTCGTCAACAGCACCGTGGTCTCCCCCGCCACCAGGTCACGGATCATGTCCCACAGATCCGAGCGGCCTTGGATGTCCAAGCCGGTGGTGGGTTCGTCGAGGAACAGCACCGGGGGTTTGTGCACGAGAGCGGCGGCGAGGTCGAGTCGACGGCGCATCCCACCTGAGTACGTGCGCACGGTGCGGTCCCCCGCGTCGGCGAGGCCGAACATCTCGAGGAGCTCGTCGGCGCGCGGCTTTTCGGTCTTCGGTGCGAGGTGAGCGAGCCTGCCCACCAGGCGAAGGTTCTCGCGTCCGGTCAGGTTCGGGTCGACGGCCGCGTACTGGCCGGCGAGACCTATAAGCGAGCGGACCTCGCGGGCGTCGCGCACCACATCCCGACCCAGCACGTGGGCGTTGCCCTCGTCGGGATGAAGGATCGTGGACAGGACGCGGACGGCGGTCGTCTTGCCGGCGCCGTTCGGTCCGAGCAGCCCGAAGACTGTACCTACCGGGACCTCGAAATCGACTCGTTCCAGGGCCACGACGTCGCCGAAGCGTTTGGCCAGGCCTTCTACCTCTATCGCGTTGGTCATGGAGGCATGGTGGCAGAGATAGTTGGAGTTGTCAAACGATTTGATAGCTGGACAGTTGGATGATTACCAATTTCCGGCCATTCCAAGTATAATGGGGCTATGGCTGCTCCGTCAACCACCTCCCAGGCGACCGCGGCAGAGGTCTGGAGATTCCTTCTCACCTGTGCGATGTCCCAGTTCGGACGCACCGCGAGCATCGCCCAGAGCCTCGGGCTGACCCCCGGTCACGTCAAGGCGCTCTTAGCTCTCGATCCCGACGAACCTCTGGCCATGGGCACGCTCGCACAGAACTTCGCGTGCGATGCCTCCACTATGACCTGGCTGGTCGATCGGCTCGAGGAGAAGGGTCTCGTCGAGCGGAAGGGTCTGAAGAACGACCGGCGGGTCAAGACCGTCGCGCTCACTCCCGAAGGTGTGAAGACGAAAGACGAGCTCGAGGCTCGGATGTATGAACCTCCGAAATTCATCAGTGACTTGGATGGCGACGTGCTCGAGTCCCTTCACAAGGTGCTCGGCGGCCTTGTGGCAGCGGCGAAGACCGACGGGACGAGCTAGAGACTGGGCAGGACGATGCTCATGTTCAGTAGCAGAGACAGATGTCCAATCGACCGCGATACATCGCCTTTCATGACAATCGTAGGCTGGTCTGCCCAGAACGTTAGCGGGGAGCCATCCTCAGCGCGCCGTCGAGGCGGATCGTGGCCCCATTGATCATCTGGTTCTCGACGATGTGGCGGGCGAGCGCGGCGTACTCGTCCGGGCGGCCGAGCCGGGTCGGGTGCGGTACCGCGACCGCCAGAGAATCCCTCGCCTTCTGAGGAAGTCCTGAGAGCATCGGCGTGTCGAAGGTGCCGGGTGCGATGGCGACACAACGGATAAGCTTCTCGGCCAGATCGCGTGCCACCGGCAGCGTCAGCGACCTCACACCTCCCTTGGAGGCAGCGTAGGCGGCCTGCCCGATTTGACCCTCGAAGGCAGCAACGCTCGCGGTGTTGATGATCACCCCACGCTCGTCGTCGATCGGCTCCTGGTGAATCATGCGGGCCGCGGCCAGGCGGATGACGTTGAATGTTCCTATGAGGTTGATGCGGATGACGGTTTCGAAGCGGGCGAGGTCGTGAGGCTCGCCGTCGCGGTTGAGGACCCTGCCGGGCCAGCCCACCCCGGCGCAGTTGACCACGATGTGAAGGCCGCCGACCTCGTAGCAGGCGTCGACGGTGGCGGCGACCTGATCTGCGTCCGTGACGTCGGTGGGACAGAAACGAGCCCTGTCACCCAGCGCCGAGGCCTCGTCCTCGCCGGGGGAATCCGGGAGGTCGGCGAGCACCACGGTCGCCCCCGCCCCCGCCAATTCCTCCGCCGTCGCTCGCCCCAGCCCCGATGCGCCCCCGGTGATGAGCGCGACCTTGCCGTCGATATCCATGGGTTCCCCTTGCTGATTAGATGCCCGCGACCACCTGGGCCGGGAACGACGCCGGCTGCGGCGGTTTAGGAGGCCTCGGCCACTACCTCTCCGCTTGACAGGACGAGGCCATCTTCGCATCTGCTCTCGACGCGCCCGTCAGAGAACTGCTCGTGGTAGAGGGCGGCGTAGGCGCCGTCGCGCTGGAGCAGCTCCGCGTGTGTTCCACGCTCGACGATACGGCCCCCGTCCATGTACACGATGGTGTCGGCCGCCAGGATCGTGGACAGCCGGTGGGCGATAGCCACCGTCGTGCGCCCCTTCGTGAGGGGGGCGAGCGCCTGCTGCACGAGGCGTTCGGAGTGAGTGTCGAGGGCGCTGGTGGCTTCGTCGAGGATCAGGATCCGGGGGTCCTTGAGAATGACTCGAGCGATGGCGAGACGCTGTTTCTCTCCTCCGGAAAGCTTGTAGCCGCGCTCGCCCACGACGGTGTCGAGGCCCTCGGGCATCTCGTCGAGGCGCTCCCAGATGTGGGCAGCCCGCGCCGCCGCCTCGATCTCGTCGTCGGTGGCTTCGGGGTTGCCGTAGCGCAGATTGTCCCTCACCGAAGCGTTGAACAGATAGGTCTCCTGAGTGACTACCCCGACGGCGTCGCCCAGTGAGGCCAGTCGGATGTCGCGCACATCGATCCCGTCGATCGTGACGCTGCCGCGGTTGACGTCGTAGAGCCGAGGAAGCAGATATGTAAGGGTGGTCTTGCCCGCCCCGGAGGGCCCGACGAGGGCCACCAGCTCTCCGGGCCGCGCCACGAGATCGATGTTCTGTATCGTCCAGACGCGGTCGTCCGGCCGCTCCAGGGTGCCGGCGCGGTCGTAGTGAAACCAGACGTCGTTGAAACGGACCTCGCCCCTCACCTCACCAGCGGACAGCTCGATGGCGCCGTCGCGATCGGTTATCTCGCGTTCCAAGTCCAAATACTCGAAGATGCGGTCGAACAGCGCGAGCGACGACTGGATCTCGACTCCCACGTTCAAGAGCTGACCGGCGGGAAAGAACAAGCGGCTCTGCAAGGTGGTGAACGCAACGAGTGTTCCGGGAGTTAGCGCCTGGGCGCCGGGATGGCGGATCTCGAAGTAGCCGGCAACGAGATAAACGAACGCGGGAGTGATCGAGAAGAAGATCCCCACCAACGAGAAGAAGCCGCGGCCCACCATCGTGCGGCGGACCTCTAGATCCGACAGACGCTGGTTCTCCTTGCGGAACCGCTCGATCTCATACGACTGGCGCCCGAACGATTTGGACAGAAG
>JBPCPZ010000020.1:0-6836 GCA_050998655.1 Actinomycetota bacterium | reverse complement strand
CCCGTCGGGAAAGGCGAGATAGTAGGACTCCATCGGAAAGACCCTGTATCCGTGGCGCGCCAGGTCCAGGTCTTTGACGCTCGTGTCGGGCATGAGGCTCATGACGTAGGAAAGGGTGGTGACCTTGAGCTCCGGCGCTTCCGGCCACGGGCTGTCGGTGGCGGCGGCCCCTCCCGTCTTGTGGCGAACCTCCAACAACAGCGGGCGAAGCCCGGCGCGCGCCAGATAGGCGGCAGCTACGAGCCCGTTGTGGCCGCCGCCGATAATGAGTGCGTCGAACGGCCTCATTGCGCCATCCGCAAGCGCGTGCCGCTGGGGCTGCCTCCGAGGTAGCCGCGCGCCACCATCGACATGAAGTCGTGGACCGCGTCCTCGGCGGGAGCCAGAGGCCCCTGGCGGTAACCGCGCGACGCAGCGCCGCGTGTTACCGCTTCACAAGCACCCCAGTCCTCCTGATTGGTTATGTCCCAGAACTCCACCGCGTAGGAGGGATCGAAGTCGTCGCGCCTGCTCGCCTCTGGGGGGAAGAGCCACTCGCACTCGATGCGGCTCTGTGATGCAGACAGCGGCTCGATCCGATGGGTCATCACGTAGTCGGGATGGGGGCTCATCAAGAGGTTCGGGAAATAGCCGAAGTAGAGCACCTGACGAAGCTGCCCGGCATCGAGACCCGGTATCGGTACACCGAAGCTTTCGCCCGTGAGCGACATCGTCTCGGCGTGGTCCATCAAGTCCATGGTCCCACCCGCCCATGCGCCTGCCGGTGCAACGTTCAGGCCCGAGTCCGGAGGGGTGACGCGGCACAGCTCGGGATGGATCTGCGGGCAGTGATAGCACTCGTGATAGTTCTCGACGATGATCTTCCAGTTCGCCTCGACGACATATTCATGGTGTGCGAGACATTCGAGCCGCTCGGGTTGATATGGAGCTATGTATTCAGACAGGTTGCCGACGTGGTCCTCGAAGGGCCCGGCATCCCCCGAGGGGTTCACGAACACCCACCCGTGCCACTCGGCGACCGGCACATCGACCAGCGGGTAGTCGGATCGGTCGAACCCCTTGCGCGCCCCGAAATGGGGGGCTCCTTTGAGGTGCCCGTCGAGCCCGTAGACCCAAGCGTGATAGGGACATTTGATTACGGCGGCGTTGGAGCAGGTGGTCCCCTCGGGAGCGAGCTGGTGCCCGCGATGGCGGCAGACGTTGAAGAAGCCCTTGAGGGCCCGATCCTCGCCCCGCACCAGCAGGACGCTTTCGGACCCGATGCGCACCGCCCTGCGGTCGCCGGGAGAGCCGAGGTCTGTCGCCCGGCCCACACAGGTCCACGAGCCCTCGAAGAAGTGGGCGCGCTCCCACTCGAATACATCTTGTGAGGCGTAGGCCTCCTGCGGCAGGGAGTAGCCCGCGCCGGTGGGGCCCAGTGTTTTGAGCAGCGCCTCGCGCCCGATCGGAGCTGAACTGGTACTCATTTCGCACTCGCTTTCTCGAAAGTGGTGAATATCGCTGGTGGACGCCCTCGCGAGTGGTTGCACAGGGCCCCCGCACCAGTACGATCATACAAGCCCGTATTTAGGGGGCGGGCGGGGGGCACAATCGGCCGAGGCAAGGAACCAACGTAGAACCATAAAGGGGGAGTGAAGACATGCGGCATCCCAGAGAACGGTTTCCAGTAGGCATGGACCGCCGTGCGTTCTTGCAGCGTTCGGCGGCGTGGGGAGCGCTGGCCTCGGCCTCCGGGCTGCTGGCCGCTTGCGGCGGTGGAGCAGGCAGCGACGGAGGTCCGACTGGGCTCCAACTCGCGAGTCCCTCCAACCCCGAAACCCTCGGTTTGAGCGAGGACAACGCCGCAATCAAGTCGGGGCTCGAGCCCGAGGCCGGCCCCCTCAAGATCTACAACTGGTCCGAGTACGTCTATCCGCGGGTGGTCAAGGACTTCGCGGCCGAGTACGGGGTCGATTACGAGATCACCAGCTTCTACAACATGTCGGAAGCGGTCAACAAGATTCGCACCGGCCGCGTCGACTTCGACGTCTTCTTTCCTACCGCCGACGTGGTGCCGAAGCTCGCCGCCGCCAAATTGCTGCAGCCGGTCAACCACGATTATCTCGGAAACCTGAAAGCCAACGTGTGGCCCGAGCTGGCCGACCCCTGGTACGACAAGGGTTCTCGCTACACGGTTCCCTACACCGTCTACACCACTGGGATCGCATGGCGCAGCGACATGGTGTCGGAGGATGTCGCGGCGATGGACAATCCCTACGAGATGCTCTGGAACGAGAAGTACGCCGGAAAGGTCGGGATCTACGACGACTACCGGGAGGCGATGTCGATGGTCATGCTTAAAAACGGCGTCTCGGATATCAACACCGGCAGCCCCAAGGTCATCGCTCAAGTCAAGAAAGAGCTTGTCGAGCTGTCGAAGGCCGTCAACGTCAAGACGACCATCGACGGCGCCTATTCTCGCCTTCCGGAAGGCATTTTTGCGCTGCACCAGTCGTGGTCCGGTGACATCGTGGCGGGGCCCTTCTATATGCCGGGAAAGTCCTACGGAGACCCCGATGGCGTCCTGCAATACTGGTGGCCCAAAAACGGCACCATCGGCAGCGACATGATCGCAATCCCCGCGGGCGCAAAGAATCCGGTCCTGGCGCATCACTTCTTGAATTTCATGCTCGAGGACAAGCACGCGCTCAAGAACTTCTCGTGGGTCGGCTACCAGCCGCCGCTGAAGTCGCTCAAGCCCTCGAAGCTGGTGTCCGACGGATACGTGGTCCCAAACCTCAAGCCGGCGATTGTGGAGAAGCCGAACTTCTCGACCGGAGTAGTCCAGACCGCGCTCCCGCCTGCCGTCGACCGTCGCTACCAGGACGCGTGGTCCGACTTCAAGTCGGGAGCTTAGTGCACTTCCCCATGAATACTGTCGCATTCGAGCGCCCCTGCATCCCCGCTCGCGTCGTTGCTTGTCGCTCCGGTACCTTCCAGGTACGCAGCGCTCCTCGCGCCTTGCGAATCGGGGCGCAGTGACGCTCACGGCTCCGCCGAGGTCGGAATTGGGATTCAATTTGGTGCCGACCGTATTCCCGGTGCGGAGCACTTAGCCGCGGCAACCACCTCAGAGGTTAGTAGCAACAAGACCGGCCGGGTCGGGCTCCCGCGCTGGTTCTGGCCCTCGTTCGCGGTGCCCGGGCTCGGCTGGCTCATGCTGCTTTTCTTGGTTCCTATCTACGCAGTGCTGGCCGTTGCGATGAGTACTCGCCTCGATCCCATCTTCGCGACACCTGTGCCCGAGTGGAACCCCGTGCAATGGGATCCGGGCGCGATCGCCGACGCATGGAGCCCTGAGCTCGGCACCGTGCTGGTACGTACCTTTATTTACGTGGGCTTGGCAGGCTGCTTTAGTCTGCTGATTGGTTATCCCGTCGCCTACTACGTTGCGCGACATGGGGGCAAGCTCAAGGCGTTGCTGCTCGTCTTGATCATCGCCCCGTTCTGGATCAGCTATCTGATGCGGATGCTGTCATGGGTCAATCTTCTGCAACCCAACGGATACGTGAACCGGATATTGATGGCCCTCGGCGTCCTGCAGGAGCCTCGGGGGTGGCTCGATGGTGACCCGCTCACCGTGGTACTGGGCCTTGTCTACGGCTATGTCCCATTTTTGATTCTGCCCTTGTTTGCGTCTCTCGACCGCATCGATCGCAGTCTTTTGGAGGCGGCGCGCGACCTCGGCGCGAGCCCCGCACGGGCGTTTGCCCGTGTGACGCTGCCTCTCAGCAAGCAGGGGATCCTTGCCGGCTCCGTCATCATCCTGCTCCCGATGTTCGGGGACTACTACACTCCCGACCTGCTCTCGGGTGCAACTCGGACGACGATGTTCGGCAACCAGATCTATTTCTTCCTGAACAGTGGAACCGGCGGCAGCAAGGGCGCCGCAATGGTAGTGATCCTGAGCGCGATCGTCAGCGTGCTGATGTTCTATTACCTCTTTACGGTGGCGCGCGCAGCGAAGGAGGCCAGGTGAGCTCCTTAACAGAGCGAAGGCCGAAGGCCGAACAGACCTCGAGCCTGCGACTCGCCAGGGCCTGGTTTTCCAACCCCTGGGCGCGTCCGCGCTTTCTCCCCGTGGTGACGTGGCTCTACGTGCTGTGGTCGATCGTACCGGTGATCATCGCGATCCAGTTCTCATTCAATGCGGGGCGTTCTCGCAGCACGTGGCAGGGGTTCTCGTTGCGTTGGTACCTGGACGATCCGGACCTCTCGTTGCTCCACAACCCGCTGCTCCGCTCGGCCATGGGCCAGAGCCTCAAGCTGGCACTGTTTACCATGCTGATTGCAACGCCTATAGGGGTGGGACTGGCGCTGGGATTGGCGCGCTGGAGGGGCCGCGGCTCGGGAGCCGGCAACTTCCTCATGCTCTTTCCTCTGGTCACGCCCGAGCTTGTCATGGGCTCGGCCCTGTTCATCGTGTTCACGACGCTGTTGACGTTCGTGAGCCTCGGCACCCAGGCTCAGTTGCTCGGGCACGTCACGTTCTCGATCTCCTATGTCGTGATCGTGGTGCGCGGCCGCCTGTTCGCGATCGGCAAGGAGTTCGAGGAGGCGGCGATGGATCTCGGAGCGTCCCCGGTGCAGGCACTGCGCTTGATCCTGCTCCCGATGCTCGCCCCAGCCGTATTCGCGGCTTTGATGATCGTCTTCGCCATCTCGATCGACGACTTCGTCATAAGCCAGTTCCTCAAAGGCGGGGCGGACTCCGAAACCGTTCCGGTGCTGATCTACTCGAACGTGAGGGCCGCACCGACGCCGGCCCTGAACGCGCTCGTGACCGTCATGCTGGTGTTCTCGATGCTCGCCATCGCTCTGGCCATCTTGTTTCACCGGCGCTTCGCGCCGGGGGGCCGGGGGGAGTCGGCCGTAAGGGACTTCGCCCGCCTCGAGATCTGAGCCCAATGCCCGCCGAGTGGTCGGGAGATGACCATATAGATCATCTGACCACCACTCGGCGATCAACCGTTCAGCTCAGGACCCGCAGCGCCTCCTGCGGCAGGCACACGCTGACCGGCGCCCCGGACTGATAAGTGACGGCGTCGCCCTCGTTCGGGACCACGACCTGAATCCTCTGGCCGGGGGCAAGGTTTACGATGATCTGCGTGGCGTTGCCCAGATAGACCGTGCGCTCGACCATGCCGGGTATCACATTGGGCCCTGCGTGAGAATGAGGGCCGAGTCGTATGCGCTCCGGCCTGATTGTGAGCTTGACCTCGCCCCTGGCATCGATGGAACCCTCTGCTGCTTGTAGCTCGAACTCACCCAGCGCCACCCGGCCCGATCCCTCACAGCGCGCATCCATGAGGTTCGACACACCCAGGAAGTCCGCCACGTAGGCGGTCTTGGGCGCCTCGTAGATCTCCCTGGGGGAGCCGGTCTGCTCGACGCGCCCGTCGGACATCACCGCGATGCGATCGGACATCGTGAGCGCTTCCTCTTGGTCGTGCGTGACGTAGACGAACGTGATCCCTATCTCCTCCTGAAGCGCCTTGAGCTCGATCTGCAGAGCCTTTCGTAGCTTGGCATCGAGGGCACCCAGAGGCTCATCGAGCAACAGCACTGCGGGGCTCAGAATGAGCGCGCGTGCGAGCGCAACGCGCTGTTGCTGGCCGCCGGAGAGCTGTGACGGCTTGCGCTTCTCGAAGCCGTTCAGCCTGACGAGGTCCAGGGCTTCCAGCGCCCGGCGACGGGCATCCGCCTTCGGCACGTTCTTGAAACGCAGGCCGAAGGCAACATTGTCGAGGACGTTTAGGTGGGGGAACAGAGCGTAGCTCTGAAAGACGGTATTGACGTTGCGCTTGTGGGGTGGGGTGTGCGCCATGTCGACGCCGTCCAACAAGACCTGGCCCGAGGTCGGCTGCTCGAAGCCAGCAATGAGCCGCAGCGTGGTGGTCTTGCCGCAGCCCGAAGGGCCGAGCAGAGAATAGAACTCGCCGGGCTCGATCTCCGTGTTGACGCCGTCGACCGCGGCGACGTCTGCGAACCGCTTGACGAGATCGACGAGCCTTATCCCCCCGCTCGTGCTCACGCTTGCAGCGCCTCCGCGAAGCGCTCGAAGTTCAAGATGAAGCGATTGGCGTCTGAGGCGTCGTGCTGGGCCGAGAACGAGAATTGCTCGGCCTTTCCCCAGGGAGGCAGGAACACGCCGCCGTTGTGCTGAAAGAGCCAGTGACAGTGGCTGAAGCGATCGTCGATGGCGAGGAAGTCGCGGTAGTTGCGCACGGGGGTCTCACTGAACGTGATACAGCCCTTGGAGCCCACCGCAACGACGTGGGCAGAAAGCCCGCAGCGGGCGATGATCTCGCTGCATGATCCGACCATCTGGGTGCGCAGTTCGTCCCAGCGCTCGTAGACATCGGGCGTAAGTACGCGAGTGAGCGCGGCCCGCGAGGCGGCCATGGTCAAGGGGTTGCCGTTGAATGTTCCCACCTGCTCGTAGCGACCGTCCGCAATGAGGCCCATCACATCGGCGCTGCCGCCGAGCGCACCGCACGGCAGGCCACCGCCCAACGACTTGGCGAGGCAGATGATATCCGGGGTGACTCCGAACAACTTGGTGCCGCCTCCCGGGCCGGTGGTGAATCCGGTCTTGACTTCGTCGAAGGCGAGCAGCACGCCGTAACGGCGGGTGATCTCGCGCACGCCTTCGAGATAGCCCTCTTCCGGCAGGATGATGCCGGCCCCCATCATGATCGGCTCCATGATGAGACCCGCGATCTCGGATGAGCGCTGTGCCAGCAGCCGCTCGAGCGCTTCCAGGTCGTTGAACGGGACCACCAGGGTGAGATCGA
>JBPCPZ010000187.1:0-6750 GCA_050998655.1 Actinomycetota bacterium | reverse complement strand
AGCTTGACCTTCGGCTCCCGAATGCGGATCTCCATGTTCATGGAGGCCTTCTTGTCTTTGGTGATTTGGATCGGAGTCATGCCCTGCTGGCGCAGGCGAGATGCGACGGCGCCTTCGCCGGTCGCGTCCATCTTGCCCTCGAGGACGCGGCCCTCTTTGGTGCGAACCTTGTAGGCGAACGAAGTTGCAGCCATTCTCTATCCCTTTCCGACCAAGCGGTTGAACTCTTCGACTTTGTGGCAGCGCTCGAGAGCCACCTCGTAGCGCACCTTGCCGCTCTTGACGATCTCGGCGAGGTGCTGGTCCATGACCTGCATCCCGTACTTCCCGCCGGCCTGCATCGAAGTGTAGATCTGGTGCGTCTTTCCTTCGCGGATGAGGTTTCTCACCGCGGGAGTGGCGACGAGGATCTCGGCGGCGACGGCGCGGCCCTTCCCGGACGCAAGTGGCACCAGCTGCTGTGACATGACGCCGGCGATCGAGCTTGCGAGCTGTACACGGATCTGTTGCTGCGCGTGCGGCGGGAACACGTCGATGACTCGGTCGACCGACTGCGGAGCATCCTGAGTGTGCAGTGTGCCGAACACAAGGTGGCCGGTCTCCGCCGCAGTCAGCGCGGTCGAAATCGTCTCGAGGTCGCGCATCTCCCCCACCAAGATGACGTCGGGGTCCTGACGCAGCACTCGCTTGAGTGCTTCGGCAAAGCTATAGGTGTCGGTACCGACCTCGCGCTGGTTGACCACCGACTTCTTGTGGGTGTGCAGGAACTCGATCGGATCTTCCACCGTCATGATGTGTTCGTGGCGCGTCGAGTTGATGTAGTCGATGAGCGCGGCCAAAGACGTCGACTTTCCCGAGCCGGTGATGCCGGTCACGAGCACAAGCCCGCGCCGCAGCCGTGCAAACTCGAGCACCGCGGGAGGAAGCCCGAGATCATCCACGCTCTTGATCTCATAGGGGATAAGGCGCATGACGCTTCCGACTGCATCCCGCTGCTGGAACACGTTGACGCGGAAACGCGCCTTGCCCGGAAGCGCATAGGAAACGTCCAGCTCGAGGTGCTCCTCGAAGTTCTCCCGCTGCTTCTGAGTGAGCATCGAATAGATGAGCTGCTGCAGGTCCCTCGGCATGAGCTTGCGGTAGCCCTTGATGGGCTGGATCTCGCCGTGGACGCGTATCATCGGAGGCAGGCCGGCGGTCAGGTGAAGGTCGGACCCGGCCCCCTCCAGCACTGCGATGAGGAACTCTGCGAGGTTGGGCTCCTTGTCGACCTCTTCCGCCGGCCCCACGTCGGCTTCGATCAAAGGCGGCGACGGCGCCTCGACGAGGTCGCCCGGGCCGAACGAGGTCGGGGGCGGGGCGGCCTGTCCCTGAGGCGGGGGCGGTGGGGAATTCGGTTGCGAGAAGGCCCTGTCGATGGCGGCGGCGAGGTCTTCCCGGTAGGCGACCGCAGGGACGATCTGCTTGCCCGAGACCTGCGCCAGCTCCTCCACCGCAAGATGGTTGCGAGGCTCGGCCATGGCCACGACCAGGGCCCCGTCGAGCAGAGACATGGGAAGGGCGACCTGGCGCCGAATGATGTCCTCGGGCACGAGCCCAAGGGCGTCGGCGTCGGGTTGCTCCTTGGCGAGGTCTGAGAAGTCGAGCCCTATCTGGGCGGCGCGCGCCCTCAGCAGGTCTCGTTCGGTTACCTGACCATGCTCGAGCAGGACGTTCCACGCCGATTTGCCGCTACGGGCCTCCTCGGCCAGCGCCAGCTCGAGGTTGGCCTGATCGATCAGCCCCTCCTCGATGAGGATCTCTCCCAGGTCCCTTCGGGTTTGCATCGGCGGCTCACTCCTGTCCAAGGCATGGCATGGCTTGCAGGGCGCGTTGCCCTGCGCACCGGAGTTATCGGCCGCCCCCAGCCTCGGGTTGAGCGAGTCTGTCTTACCGATCCCTTACACGAGCCTCAGGCGCGGCTCACACGACCACGCGCAGGATCTCCTCGATCGAGGTCGCTCCCTTGGTCACCTTCTCCATGCCGTCGTGGCGCAGGGTCCGCATCCCCTGGCTCTGGGCGGTTCGCTTCATCTCCTCCGCCGGCGCACTCTCGACCACCAGGCGCTGGAGGTCTTCGGTCACGGCCATGACCTCGTGAATGGCCATGCGGCCCTTGTAACCGGTGTTGCTGCAGTTGGAGCAGCCAATTGGCTTGAACAGCTCGGGGAGGTCCCCCTCCGGGTCGAAGGGAAAGCGAGCCGTGGTCAGCTCCTCGATCGTCGGCTTGTAGGGCTCCTTGCACTTCGAACAGAGCCTGCGGGCGAGCCTCTGTGCGAGGACGCAGTCCAGCGCGGAGGCGACCAGATAGGGCTCGATCCCCATCTCGACCAGTCGCGTCAGCGCCGAGGGCGCGTCGTTAGTGTGCAGGCTCGACAGTACGAGGTGCCCGGTTAGCGCCGCCTCGGTCGCGATCAGCGCCGTCTCGTGGTCGCGGATCTCGCCAATGAGGACGATGTCGGGGTCGCACCTCAGGATCGAGCGCAGGGCCGTGGCGAAGGTGAGCCCCGCCTTTACGTTCGTCTGCACCTGGTTGATTCCCTGCAGGCGGTACTCGACCGGGTCCTCCACCGTGATCGTGTTGACCTCGGGGCGGTTGAGGATGTTGAGCGTCGCGTACAGGGTCGTGGACTTCCCCGAGCCGGTCGGCCCCGTCACGAGTATCTCTCCGTACGGCTTCTTGTAGGACTCTTGGAAGAGCTGGAAGTTGTGGTCGGAGAAGCCCAGGTCGGCGAGGTCGAGCATCACGCTCGACTTGTCGAGGATCCGCATCACGATCTTCTCCCCGAACACGGTGGGAAGTGTCGCGACCCGGAGCTCGATCGGCCTGCCCTGAAGCTGAACGGTGATCCGGCCTTCCTGTGGGATCCGGCGCTCGGCGATGTTGATCGCGGCCATGATCTTGAGGCGGCTGGTCATCCCCGCCTGCACCGCTTTGGGCGGCCTCATTACCTCGTGCAGAACGCCGTCGATGCGGTAACGAACCCTGACCCCCCGCTCTTCGGGCTCGATGTGGATGTCGGAGGCGCGGTCGTTCACGGCCTGAGTGATGAGGAGGTTGACGAGCTTGATGATCGGGGCGTCGTCCGCGCCGCCCGAGGCGAGCTGTGCCTCGAGGTCATCCTCCGCCTTCCCGAGGTCTCCGGCGGCCTCCTCGACCAACGACTCGGCGGCGCTGTCCAGTCGGTAGTAACGGTTGATGGCGGCCGCCACGTCGGCGCGCGTGGCCACGACCTGTCGCACCTCGCGCTTGGACATGGCTCGGATGTCGTCCACCGCCACGACGTTGGCGGGGTCCGCCATCGCGATCACGAGGCGGTCGCGCTCGAAGGCGATGGGGATCAGGTTGTGGCGGCGGGCGACCGTTTCCGGCACCATCGCCACCGCGCTCTGATCGATCTTGGTCTCGCTGAGGTCGACGAAGCCGAGGTTCAGCTGCTCGGCCAGGATGGAGAACACCGCGCTCTCGGGGACAAGGTTTTCCTCGATGAGAAAGCGGACCAGCGCCTGTTTCTTCTCCGCAGCCGCAAGGCGGGCACTCTCGAGCTGTTCCGGAGTGAGAAACCCGCGCGCCAGCAGCAGCTCGTGAAGTTGCCCCCCTGAAACCCTTACCGACACGCCTGCCCCTCTCTGACAACCTGGTCGAACAGCAACCGGTCGCCAAAAGGAGACCGGTCCAACACCAGCTGGGAAATAGATGAAGGTCCTCACGTCACTTATCGACGCGACTTCAGACGGGTTGAAGGTGATGCTGCTGTTACGTAGGGAGCCGGGGCCCGGGACCGCTAGTAGAGGCCGCGGGCGAGGCCGCGGATCCGGCGCTCGATGAGGGTCTGGTCCGAGACCGGGACCGTCAGACCATCGTCCAGGATCAGTGCCACCAGCGGGCGAGCCGGGCTCGCACCCACGAACGAGCGCGCCAAGGCGCACGCGCGTCGCACCTGAGGGTCGTCACCGGTGACGGTATCGGCGCTGCCGTCCGAGAAGCTCACGGTCACCGAGAGTCTCCGGTGTTCTTGCCGGGACACGGAGTCCTCAGCCATTTTTTGCTCCGCCCTCAGCCACACGGAGGCGCCTCTGCACCCCGATGAAAACTCGCAGCAGGAGGGCCTTGACGTCGTCACGGTGGCGCGGGTCACAGGCCAGCACCGGGACCTCAGGCGCAACGCCGAGCTGCGCCCGGACCTCCTCGAGCACGTCCCCTGAGGGGCTCTCGACGCGATCGAGGTGCGTCACCCCGATACAGAAGGGAACGTCTGCGTACTGCCTGAAGGTCTCGAGGATCGAGCGAGCCTCCTTCGCCGAGCGATCGTCGCCTGCGTGCACCAGCAGCACGAGGCCGACCATTCCATCCGCAACTGCGTTCCAGACGTCCTCGAAGCGACGCTGTCCGGGCGTCCCGAAGATGTGGATGGAGGCGCCGTTGCCGAACGAGATGCGACCGAAATCCATCGCCACTGTGGTGGTTTTTTTGACTGCGCTGGTGTGGTCGGTGGTCTTGCGCTCGGTGGTGAGGACGGCGACCTCCGAGATGGTTCTAATGAGGGTCGTCTTGCCCGCCGAAAAAGGCCCGGCCACGACAACCTTGACGGGACGGGCCTGGCTCTCGAAGTCGTGGTGGCGCCAGGCGATGTTGGCGCGGCGGCCGGACGTCATCGGATTCTCTTCATCACAGGCTGTTGAGCCCGTCGATCAGCTTGGACACTAGCTCCGAGTCGATCTCTTGTTCGACTTCCACGCGCCTGGGATTGTCTGAACCTTCGTCCTGCCCCCCTGCCGGCGTTTGGGTCCCAATTGGGTCCTCGAGAACCTCTCGGCTCACGAGCTCTCCGGGAGCAGGCTCGTCGAAGTTCGTCACCGCCCCTTGCGGATCGGAGAACCACTCCGACGCCTCGGGAGGAGGCTCCACGGGCCGAAGGAAGAACTCGGGATCATCGATGACGCCTCCGCCTTCGGCATCCTCGGGCGTGAAACTGCTGCCCGACCAGCCGATCGCCCTCTGGCGCCCGGAGGCGGCCTCCCCGCCTTCCTCGGGCCGCCCGAGAGTGGTCTGGGCAAGCCCCCGGTCTCCGGACATCAGCTCGATGAGGCCGGCGCGCGCAAGTCCGTGGAGGACTCTGAGGGCTTTTTCGTCTTCGATGCTGGAGAGGGCGGCGACCTCGGCGACCGACCGGCGGCCGTCCACCAGCACGAGGACCCGCCACTCTTCGGGCGCGATCGTTATCCGGGCGCCGGTGCGGGGAGCC
This sequence comes from Actinomycetota bacterium, assembly GCA_050998655.1. Taxonomy (GTDB): domain Bacteria; phylum Actinomycetota; class CADDZG01; order CADDZG01; family WHSQ01; genus JACDAL01. Next base: position 1,465 of record JBPCPZ010000187.1, on the reverse strand, counting down.
TCTGCGGCCATGGTCATGACCGATTCGGGGGAAGGAATCTGATCCTGGATCAGCTCCAACTCGTCGATTCTCCGAGAAGCTTCCATGATGAGATTCTCAACCGTGAGGTCGAGGGTTATATCAGCGACCACTGCCATGTCGGGTTGCCAGGAGAACTCGCCCCGGTCCCAGCGCATGAGATCGAAGACCGCGTCCTCGATCTGGGCTCGTAGCGCTCCCTCGAGCTGGGGGCGGGTGATCGCCTTCATCGACACCAGTACATCGCCCACCCTCTGATCGGTGACGGCATGGATGTCGAGCGCCTCCATCAGCTGACGCTCGGTCAAGAATCCCAGGGAGATGAGCTTGCGACCCAGCGGCACCCGCGCCAGGCTCGAGGTGGCGAAGTAGATGGCTCCGGCCCGGAAATAGACGTGACCCCGCCCCGCGCGCCGCACGACGTCGAGCCGTCCGGTTTTCTGGGAACGCGAGAACAGCCGGAACAACTCCGGCAACATGAACCCATCGAGGCTTCCCTTCAGCACTGCATCACTCCGTCGCTACCGCCAGCTCGGCGCAGGCTCTGACTCCGCGGGCTCGGCCGTCCCGGAGCTCTCCGCGGCAGGATCTTGGGAGCGCGTCTGGGCGCGTCGGTGATGCCAGCCTGCCGCTGCGGGCTCGCCGTCGTCGGTAGGTTCGCCGTCGGTGGGCTCGCTCTCACTGCTTTCGGCGGCCGTGTCCTGTTGCTCGACGCCCATCGGGGAGCCGTGCGGGTCCCATGCGGCAGGGTCGGCTTCGGCTGCTCCTCCGGGCACGGAGAAACCGCTGCCGCGTGGACTCTCGGCTGCGACGGCCTCGTCGGGCTCGACAACTTCTCCGACGGCGGCGCTCGACTCGGCGGGAGTGGCCTCCTCCGACGCTGCGGGTTGTGGCTCCGCCGTGCCCGACCGCCACTCGCTGGACCCCGACTCCCAGATCCGCTCAGGAGGTGCCGGGGGTGCGCCGACTCCGCTCACACCGGACACGACTTCTGGCTCCCCCAGGGCGGCAGGATCGACGGCGATCTCCGTCTGACTCACGGCCCCCGCCTGTCTGTAGGACCCGTCCATGACTGCGGCGATCGTTTCCACCGCTTTTTTCATCTCGAACAACACCAACCCGACCTTGGCGTCGTGGGAAGTGACGGCCACAAGAACGGCGTTGGGCCCGGCCGCCATCAACAGGACATAGCCGCGCTCACCCTCGACCAGCACCTGCGCCAGCTCACCCCGGTTGAGGTTGTGTGCGGCCCTCTCGCCGAGGGTGAGCAGAGAGGCGCTCATCGCCGCGAGGCGGTCCTCCTCGACGTCGGGAGGAAGCGCCGAGGCCATGGGAAGCCCGTCGGGGCTCACGACCGCGGCGGCCTCAACCTCCCAGGAGACGTCGAGGAATTCGTTTAGCGCAGCTGCCATCGCTTCGGCCTTGGTCACGGGCCCTCCTTCATATG
>JBPCPZ010000176.1:0-4307 GCA_050998655.1 Actinomycetota bacterium | reverse complement strand
GACCGACTCGGCCGTCCACAACGCGTTGTAGTTCGTTATCACCACTCCCTTGGGAGTGCCTGTGGTCCCGGAGGTATAGATGATCGTGGCGGGGTCGGCCGGCTTCAGCTTCTTCCACTCGTCCTCGAACCACTCCTTCTGGAATTGCAGTGCGGTGCGGCCTTTCTCCTCTACCTCACCCAGCCTCACGGTGTTGCGCTGTGAATCGGATGGATCGATCACGACAATTTGCTCGAGCCCGCCGTGTGCCTTCTCCCACAGGTCTTGCTGTTGCTGTGTCTCTACGATGGCGAGCTTCGGTTCGCAGGCGGCGGCGACACCCGAGACCTGATCGCCGGAGAAGGTGTTGTAGAGAGAGACCGGCACGGCTCCCAGATGCAGGGCTGCAAGATCGCAGACGAGATGCTCCGGACGATTGCGGGACATCAGCGCCACGCAGTCGCCGCGCTTCACGCCCATCTCCTTGAAGCCTAGAGCGACACGGGCAATCGTCTCCCGGTAGTCGCGCCAGGTATTCACCTGCCACCTGCCTTCGCGCTTGAATGCGGTGGCGGGCATATCTCCAAAAGTCGCGGCGTTGCGGGCGAGGATGTCGCACAGGGTCTTGCCTTCTATCGCGGCATCAACCCCCGCTCGCTCCGAGGCGGGATCGCGGCCCGCCGGTTCAGCCCCTACTTATCGTCCTTTTCGTCGGCCGCCTGGCTGTCCGCCTTTTGCTTGATCTCATCGAGGATCGGCGCGTTCTGCAAGGTCGTGACGTCGCCGAGCTCGTTTCCGTCGGCGACGTCTCTGAGCAGCCGCCGCATGATCTTTCCCGAGCGTGTCTTGGGAAGATCGTCTGTGAAGATGATCGACTGCGGCCGTGCGATCTTGCCGATGGCCTTTCCGACGTGCTGGCGCAGTTCTTTCGATAGATCTTCGTTGCCTTCGTATCCCGAGCGCGGAGTAACGAATGCGACGATTGCCTGACCCTCCTTGGGGTCGGTGCGGCCCACAACCGCGGCCTCTGCGACCGAGTCGTGCGCGACGAGTGCGGACTCGACCTCGTAAGTCGAGATGCGATGGCCTGCGACATTCATTACATCGTCGACGCGGCCCAGTAGCCAGTAGTAGCCCTCCTCGTCGAGCTTGGCGCCATCCCCTGGGAAGTAGGTCTCGTCGCCGTATCTCTCGAAGTAGGTCTCGCGATAGCGGTCGTCGTCGCCGAAGATGGTTCTCATCATTGCGGGTGTGGGTCGCTTCAGTACCAAGTACCCGCCCGAGCCCAGCCCCACTGACTTGCCCTTCTCGTCGACCACATCGGCGACGACGCCGGGGAAGGGCACGGTGGCCGAGCCCGGCTTGAGCTTGGTGATCCCGGGTAGCGGAGAGATCATTATCGCGCCGGTCTCCGTCTGCCACCAGGTGTCGACTACGGGAGCCTTGCCCCCGCCGATGAACTCCTGATACCAGATCCAGGCTTCGGGGTTGATCGGCTCGCCCACGCTGCCCAGCAGGCGCAGTGAACTCAGATCGTGCTTCTGCGGGTAGTCGACTCCCCACTTCATCATCGCCCGGATGGCGGTGGGGGCGGTGTAGAGGATCGTCGCTTTGTATTCCTCGACGATTGACCAGTAGCGGTCCTTGTCGGGGTAATCGGGCGCGCCTTCGTACAGAATCGACGTGCAACCGTTGAGCAGAGGACCATAGACGATATAGCTGTGCCCGGTGACCCAGCCGATGTCGGCCGCGCACCAATACACATCTGCATCCGCCTTGATGTCGAAGATGAGGTGGTGAGTGGAGGAAACGCCGGTCAAGTAACCGCCGGTGGTGTGGACGATCCCCTTCGGTTTGCCGGTGGTACCGGACGTATAGAGGACGTAGAGCATGTCTTCCGCGTCCATTTCCTGGGGCTCACATTCGGCGGACTGCGACTCGATCAGGTCGCTGTACACAACGTCACGCCCGTCGGTCATGGCGACGTCGTCGGTCGTTCGTTTGACAACGATGACCTTTTCAATCGATTCGGTTTCTTCGAGCGCCTCGTCGGCGTTCTCCTTGAGCGGAACGTTCTGTCCACGCCGGTAGCCGCCGTCCGCGGTGATCAGGATCTTGCAGTTGGCGTCGTTGATGCGATCTCTCAGCGAGCCGGCCGAGAATCCCCCAAACACCACCGAATGCACCGCCCCTATGCGAGCGCAAGCGAGCATGGACGCGGGTAGTTCGGGGATCATCGGCAGGTAGATCGCGACCCGGTCCCCTTTGGCAACGCCGAGCTCCTTGAGCGCGTTGGCTAGCTTGCACACTTCGGTGTGGAGCTCCCGATAGGAGATCGAGCGTGAGTCGCCGGGCTCTCCGACCCAATGATAGGCGATTCGGTCGCCGTTCTCTTCGAGATGGCGATCGAGGCAGTTGTAACTGGCGTTGAGCTTTCCGCCGACAAACCACTCGTGATGAGGCGGATCCCATTGGAGCACCCTGTCCCATTTCTTGCTCCAGGTCAGACGCTCGGCCTGCGACTCCCACCACGCCTCGGGATCCTTCTCCGCATGCTCGTAGATTGACGGATCGCTGGCGTTGGCCTGCTGCGTGAACTCCTTAGGCGGCTCGAACTCGCGGCGCTCTTCCAGGAGCGCGTCGATTGTTTGCTCGACTTCCTTTTCGACCATTGGTTGATCCTCCCGGTGATTGGCTTACTTCTTCGAGCGTACCCCTTACCTAGGGGGCTGAACCGGCTCGATTCTCGTTGTCCGCCGTCCCGATATCAGCCCGGCCGCTATCGACACCGCGATCTCGCCGGGCGAGCGCGCCCCGATGTCGAGCCCCACCGGGCTCTCGATGCGCTCGATGTCCGAGGCGGAGACCCCCCGTACGGACAGTTGTGAGAGATGGGGTGCGGTGTGGCGCCTGCTGCCCATGATCCCGATGGACAAGACGCCCGCTTCGAGCGCGGTCTCCAGTACGTCGGCCACGCCGGGGGAGTCGTGGTCGGTGTGCACGAGGTGGGAGTTGCGATCGAGAGCGGCCTCTGCGGCGCTTACGAAGATTCCGCCCGACGCGGCCGTCCGGTGCTCGGCTGTTACGCGCTCGACGAGCGGCTCGATGAGCAAGCAGTCGTACCCCAGCGCAGCTCCGATCCGCAGTAGCTCGAGCGCCACCGGCGTCGCCCCCGCCACCGCGAGCTTCGGCGCGGCCGCCGTGGGCTCCAAAAAGACGTGGGCGCGGCCGAGCTCGTGTTCGTATGTTCGCTTCACGGGCTCTGCGCCCGCCGCCATCTCCTCGGCGTCTCTCAGGGCGGCAGCGTCGAATTCGGAGCAACCCAATGTTCCCTCGATCGCGCGCCCCCCCCAGATTACGAGCCGCTGACCCACCCGGCAGGGCGGCTCACCATCGGCGTCCACGACCGTGGCCACGACGCGGTCCTTCAGGTCGGCCGAGGCCTCGTACGGGGCAGAGACCCCGTGGGGAGCCGAAACCGGTGGGGCCTTCGAGTGCCCGGTGTCGCCGGCCAGCAGCTGGAGCGCATGCGGCAGCACCGGGAAAAGCGCTTCGAGGCTCTCGGACGCGCCCTTGGGGCTCCCGGGGAGGTTCACGATGAGTGTCCTGCCGCTGGTGCCCACCAGACCCCGAGCCAGCGCAGCATGCGGCGTCTTCTGCAAGCCCGCGCTGCGCATGAGCTCGGCCAGGCCCGGAGCGCTTCGCTCGATGACCCTCTGCGTCGCCTCGGGCGTGACGTCGCGCGGCCCCAGCCCAGTGCCCCCGGTGGTCACGACCAGCTCGATGCCGGCGGCGACAAGCTCGCGCAGGAGGCCCTCGATCTCGGACGGTTCGTCCGGAGTCACCCTTCGCCCGGTCACCTCGATGCCCTGCTCGCTCAGCAGGTGCTGCACTGCATCGCCCGAGGCATCCTCGCGCGCCCCGTGGGCGACCCCGTCCGAGACCGTCACTACGACGGCGCGCGCGGCCGGCGCGCTGTGGGTCACTCGGCCGGCAGCCGTAACAGCAGGAGCTGCCCGCCCTCTCGCTTGAGCGTCCAGTCGGGTTCTCCGTCTCCGGTTACATCGGGCCCGGGAGCGGTCTCGAGAATGAGGCTGTGCGCCTGAACGTTGACGAGGAAGGCGCCCTCTCCGAAATAGGCGGAGGCGTCCACGATGCCAGAGGACTCCCACTCGCCCGAGTCCGCAGCCGGATCGAGGTCCTGGTCGACCCGGGCGACGACCTTCAGAGACTCGTCGGTGAACGAGTAATGCCAGATACGGGCGGTCGTCCCCGTGCCCGCCGGGTACTGGTTCTGGCTCCCTGGGTCCTCCTGGAACAGCAGGCCC
>JBPCPZ010000158.1:0-11898 GCA_050998655.1 Actinomycetota bacterium | reverse complement strand
CTGCATCAGCAGCCGGACTCTAGAGGAGGCTCAGACTGAACGCAAGGGTGCGGCGGGCTTCTTTACGAACACGGTGGGCGTACGAAAACCTGATTTCGGGGAACAATAGATGTATGTCAACCGCTCGCGACCGTCCGCCCGAGGAAGCTGCGGAGGATTCCTCGTTTGCACGCGGCCTACGCCTGTTGCTGACCGTCGCCGATCGCGGTGAGATCTCGGCCGACGACCTCGCCAAGCTCCTCGGCATGCCTCTGTCCACCGCGTACCGCTTCCTGCGCACCCTCACCGAGTTCGGCTTCGTCGACCGGGCGGCAGGCCAGTACCGGCTGGGCCCCCGGTTGGTGGTCGGCGCCTCGGGATCGAACGTCCCCAGCGAGCAGCTGATTCGGCTCTCCGACCCCGTCCTTCACATGCTCGTCGAGGAAACCGGCGAGACCGCCTTGATAATGCGAAGAGTGGGCCTGTCTGCGATGTGCCTTCACCAGGTCGAGTCGACCAAGGGCATGCGCGTGGTGATGGACTCGGCAGCGATATCGCCCCTCTACGCCGGCGCCATGAGCAGGATCCTGCTCGCCTTCGCCCCCGACGACATCACGAAAGCGGTCGCCGACAACGACATCGAACCCATCACTCCCAACACTCCTTCCAGGGAAAATCTCCGAGGGATATTGGACGATGTCCGCTCAGAGGGTATCGCCGTCAGCGAGGGGGAGCTCATCCCCGGCAGCGTGACGGTGGCCGTTCCCATTGTGCGGCGGGACGGGATCGTGGGGGCGCTAGCGGTCACGGGTCCCGAGGCTCGCTGCGGCATCGCGTGGCGATCCTCGGTGCGAAAGCTGCTGCCGGACGCCGCCGCAACACTTGTCGCGGCCCTCGAAGAGGTGTAGACAGCTTCTCATAGCACAAGAACATTCTCTACGGCGCTACGAGAACAGCCGACCAAGGGTGTCTCTAGCTGCTCAAACGCCATTCGATCCATCAGCGCCTCTCGCAAAGCGGGGAGGCATGTTTTCATCGGATGGAAATTTGGCGCGATTTCTGTTAGAGTGGTGCGATGCTGGACACACTTTCCACGAATCGATTTGAGGTGCTTGCCCCCATATCGGACGATTACGCGTCCTTGCCCGTGTGCGAAGCCGTCAATTGGAGCGAGTGCGGGCCCGACGTCGGCGAGTGGTGCCTGATCGCGTTCCGTTCCGTACTGCGCGAAACTGCCGACCTGGATCGTTTGTGGGAGCAGGACGAACTCGCCTTCGAGGAGGCGGCCGGCCTCCCCGGATTCGTCCACTATTTCAGAGGTCTGCCCAACCAGCTCGGAGAGTGCTTGTCGTTCTGTCTGTGGAATTCCTGGGACCAGGCCCGGGCCTCCGCCCGTGGGCCTGCCCACGCGCGTGCGATGGAACTCATCGACGACACCTTCGAGAGCTTTCAGCTCGAGTTTCTGACGGTCACGAAAACAGCGCCGACCGTCAGCTTTGAGTTCTCCGCTGCTACTCGCAAATAGCCGTCCCCAAGTCGAACGCCGCCCGTAACCGCTGAGCCCTTCACTCGCTAGAAACACGCCGACATTGCCCGTAAGAGCACTAGGCTCTTACCCAAGCGATTCCGGCCGGAGTCGAGAAGTGTACTTGTAGACAAATTCGGGGCGGTTACGTATGGCGCATGAAGTCAGGCTGGAGGTCTTCGAGGGTCCGATCGACTTACTGCTGCACCTGATCACGCGCCGCCGCGTCGACATCTACGAGGTGTCCTTGGCGACCATCACCGAGGACTACCTCGCGGCGGTGGCCGCCGCAGAAGACCTCAATCTCGACGCCGCCACCGGCTTCCTTGTGGTGGCGGCGACCCTGCTCGAGCTCAAGTCGGCGCGCTTGCTGCCCTCCGTGGCGGATGAGTCGATCTCAAGCGAACTGCTCGAGGAGCGAGATTTCCTGCTCGCGCGGCTCGTCGAATGCGCTACCTACCGTGAGGCAGGAATGTGGATCTCTAACGAGCTGGTTCTGGGTGAGCGCTTCTTCGGTCGCGCCGGTGGCTCCAAGCACCTCGAGGAACTGGGTCTGGTGGAGCGGCCAAATATCGGCGCGCGCATCTCGGAGGCCCTCGTCGGCGTGACGCCGGACGTGCTCGCGGAGGTTGCGGCCGACGCCCTGGCCCACCCCGTGGAGCGACGGCTCGACATCTCACACCTGGCGCCGATTACCGCGTCGGTCAAAGACGCCATTCACCAGGTCGCGGGCCTGCTCTCGAGCAGATCCCCGACTTCCTTCGCCTACCTGAGCGGAGGTGCAACGAATCGAATCGAGGTCATCGTGCGCTTCCTGGCTCTGCTCGAGCTTTACAAGGGCGGCGCGGTGGAGCTCGAGCAGGCCCCACGCTTTGGCGACATCGTGGTGTCGTGGACCGGGGAGGTGGCAGTGTCGCAGGTGATTTCCGACGCCGAAGAGTACTCGCTCGTTCCGGGAGGCTCAGGATGATCCCCGAGCAACGCAAGATCGTAGAAGCGATTCTTCTGGTGGCGGATGAACCGGTGCCGGCCACCACTCTGGCACAGGTAATGGAGAAACCTCGAGCTGAGGTCGAGGCTCTGCTGCGGGACCTGGCCGACGGTTATGTGACCGAGGGCCGCGGCTTTGTGTTGCGACAGGTCGCGGGGGGATGGCGCCTCTACTCGAATCCCGACTGCGCCCCCTGGCTCGAGCGCTTCGTGACAACGCACAGGCACCCTCGCCTGACGGGAGCCGCCCTCGAAGTGCTCGCCATCGTCGCATACCGACAGCCGATCGCCCGCGCCGAGATCACGGCCATACGCGGTGTGGAATCGGACGGCGTGGTCAAGACACTTGCCGGTCGGGGGCTGATCGAATCCCACGAGCAGACCGGGTCGTCGTCGGCCCTGTTCTCCGTGACCGACTCCTTCCTCGAGGCCACCGGCCTAGCCGGGGTTCACGAGCTCCCGCGGCTGGCGAACTTCATCCCCGATGCCGAGACCGTTCAAGACATGGAGGCGAAGCTGTCGCCGGGGGCTTAGAGGGGAGTGGAGCGGTCGAGAATCGAGCGCAGCGGCTCCAGAAGGTTCTCGCTCGAGCAGGCTTCGGCTCCAGAAGAGCGGTCGAAGGCCTCATAGAGCAGGGACGTGTGCGCGTCAACGGCAGCAAGGCTCGGCTCGGAGATCGCGCCGACCCAGCCAAAGATCTAGTAGAGGTCGATGGTTCCAAGGTGCCCGTCGACGAGGCCCTCGTGTACTACCTGCTCAATAAGCCCACTGGTACTCTGACCACCGCTTCAGATCCCCAGGGCCGTCCCACTGTGATGGACTTCATCGATACCACCGCTCGGGTGTGGCCCGTGGGTCGCCTGGACTACGACACCGAGGGTGCGCTGATCATCACCAACGACGGCGATCTCACTCAGCGCCTGACCCATCCCCGCTTCGGAGTCCCGAAGACCTACGTCGCCTACATCACCTCCCGCATGGGCCGACGAGATGTGCGTGCCCTGGAAAGGGGAGTAGAGCTCGAGGATGGGCTTGCGAAGGCCACCTCGGCCCGGCTCCTCGAGTCAACCTCGGCGGCGACACTGGTCGAACTCGAGCTTGTCGAGGGCCGCAACCGACAGGTGCGCAGGATGCTGGAGGCGTTGGGGCACCCGCCTGCACGCCTCGTAAGGGTGGCGATCGGGCCTCTTATGCTGGGTCGACTCAAACCGTCGACGCTGCGGCGTCTGGCGCCGGCGGAAGTTCAGACGTTGTACAGGGCCGCGCGAAGCTGACCTTATCTAGGGGCACAAATCAATATGACTACAATCGATATGTCTACAAGCCGACATGGCGATAACGTGCGGCTGTGCGCCATACGAGGGGCGACCAGCGTGGAGCGCGACGAGCCCGCTGAGATCATCGCCGCCACCACCGCCTTATTGGAGGAAATGCTGGGCCGCAACGACATCGCAGCGGACGAGCTGGTCAGTCTCATCTTCACCGCCACGCCCGATCTCGTCGCCGAGTTTCCCGCCGTGGCGGCCCGTCGCCTGGGTCTCTCGGGGGTCGCACTGATGTGTGCGGCCGAGATCCCGGTCCCGGGAGCCACTCCACGCTGTGTGCGCGTCCTTGCGCACTGCTATTCGAGCCGCTCCCTTGATCAACTCAGGCATGTCTATCTCGGAGCCGCCAAGCAGCTACGCGCCGACCTCCCCGAATGAACCAGACCGAGCAGGAGGGCAGCCCTTCACATCCTAAAGCCATACCTCACGGTTTGATCATGGAGAAGGTCGCGATCCTGGGTACCGGATTGATCGGAGGCTCGGTGGGGTTGGCGCTCAAGGCGGCCCGGCCCAGGCTGCAGGTGATCGGATACGATACCGAGCGGGGCTCCGCAGAGGCGGCTGTGGCCAGAGGGGCGATTGATCACGCTGCGCTCTCCGTGGAGGAGGCCACCGTGGACGCCGAGCTGGTGCTCTTGTGTATGCCGGTCGATCTCATCCCCGAGACCCTCGAGCAGCTGGCGGCGGCTCGCCGAGGGGGCCTCGTGAGTGACGTGGGGAGCGCCAAGACGAGGGTCGTGGCGGAGGGAGAGCGACTTTTCGGTCATCTGTTCGTGGGCGGCCATCCCATGACGGGCTCCGAACGCCACGGCATCGAGGCGGCCGACGCCGAACTGTTCCGCGACACTCATTGGGTCCTGACTCCCACGCCTGCGACCGCGTCCGAAGCCTATGCCGCGGTGGCGGGTTTCGTAACCACACTGGGCGCCCGTCCGGTGGCCCTCGACCCCGCGTCGCACGACGCCCTCGTGGCGCGCCTCAGCCATCTACCGCAACTGGTCGCGAGCGCGATCGTGGAGTTGGCCGCGGGAGCGGGCGACCGGGCCGACCTGCTGGGACTGGCGGGCCCGGGATTCAGAGACGTCACGCGTATCGCAGCCAGCGACCCCGATCTGTGGGTGGCCATTATCAAGGCCAATACTAAGGCTGTAGTAGACGGTTTGAATCTACTCGGGGCGCGCCTCGGGGAACTTGGCGAGGCCATCCAAGCCGAACGCTGGAGTGATCTCAAAGACTTCCTCGGCGCCGCCCGAGTAGCCCGACTGGAGCTGTTTGCCAAACCCGAGTACGGAGGCCCGCCGGTGGCATTGTCGATGATGGTGCCCGACCGGCCCGGCGTCCTGGCCGAGGTCACCACTGCGGCCACCCAGCGCGGCGCGAACATCGAAGACCTCCGCATCGTTCACTCTACTGAAGGGGGCAGGGGACGGCTGGAGCTTGTAGTGGCGGGGGAGGAGAGAGCCGAGCGGCTGGTGGAGGATCTGCTCGGGCTCGGTTATCACGTCGACCGCCGCGTTGAGTAGAGACTCGTTGACAAGTGTATCTGGCTACTAGAAGACAAGTCCACTCGCCTATGTATCTACTTATCAATGAACATCAGGAGAGAGATTGGCTGGACCAATAACGGGGCGTGTGCGGGTGCCAGGCGACAAGTCGATCTCTCATCGCGCCCTACTCCTGTCCGCCCTGGCAGAAGGTAGCTCCCGAATCGAGGGACTGAACACCGGCTATGACGTGGGTGCGACCCTGAACGCCGTCCGCGCCCTGGGAGCTCACTGTCGTTTGTCCGAGGATCGCACTCAAGCTCAAGTTGAAGGTTGTGGTTATTCGGGCCTGAAAGAGGCTGAAGACGTGATCGACGCCGAGAACTCCGGGACCACCTTGAGACTGATGGCGGGGGTGTGCTCGACCATCGCAGGGGTCAGCGTCCTGACTGGGGACGCATCGCTGCGGCGCAGACCGATGGCCAGGACCGCTCTCCCGCTCAGGAGACTGGGCGCCGCTGTGGACGGACGGCGGGGCGGCGAGCTGCCTCCACTGATCGTGCGAGGGGGAGACCTGCGCGGCGCCGCCCTCGAGACCGGGGTGGCGAGCGCCCAGGTCAAGTCCGCCCTGCTGTTGGCCGCCCTGGGCGCCCAGGGAATCACCTCGATCACCGAGCCGAGCCTCAGCCGAGACCACACCGAGCGAATGCTGGGAGCCTCAGGAGTGGAACTTGAACGCTCCCAGAACACGGTGACCGTCGCCGGGGGGCAATGCCCGGGCCCCCTCGAGCTCCGGGTTCCCGGCGATATGTCGTCCGCGATCTTCCTGCTCGTTGCCGCCACGCTGATCCCCGGCTCCGACCTCACGGTCGCAGATGTCGGTCTCAACCCCACCCGCTGCGGCGCTCTCGATGTCTTGCAGCGCATGGGCGCTCAGCTCGACATCGAAGTGCTCGGCGAGGAATGCGGGGAACCGGTGGGCACGGTGCGAGCCCAGGCGGCCTCGAGCCTTAGGGGAGTCCAGATCGAAGGCGAGCAGATCCCCTCCCTCATAGACGAGATCCCCGCGCTGGCGATCGCCGCCGCACACGCCCAAGGGGGAACGATTGTGACCGGCGCTTCGGAACTGCGGGTGAAGGAGAGCGATCGCATCGGCGCAGTGGTGGAGGGACTCGGGAATCTGGGAGTCAGGGCGCGGGCACTGCCCGACGGGATGATCGTGGAGGGGCCGACCACGTGGTCCGGCGGAGACATCGACGAACACGGCGACCACCGCATTGCTCTGGCCTTCGCGCTCGCGGGTCTGACCTCGGGCAAGCCCGTCCGGATCAGGAGGTGGGAGACGGTGAACACGTCCTTCCCGGAGTTCTGGGACATCGTGTCCACGGCGACCGGCGAGCGCCCGGGACCAGGATCCGGTCCGTGACCGTAATCGCAATCGATGGTCCGGCGGGAGCGGGCAAGAGCTCGGTTGCTCGCGCCGTCGCAACCGAGCTCTCCTTTTCCTATCTCGACACCGGCGCGTTGTACCGGGCCATAGCGCTGGCCGTCCTCGAGGAGGGGATTCCGCCCGGAGACGAAGATGCGGTTGCCGTCGTCGCGTCAAGAGTTGAGGTGAAAGTGCACGGTGACAGGACGTCACTGAACGGGCGGGACGTCTCAGACAGAATCAGAGACGAGGACGTCACCATGATCGTGTCCCTGATCTCCTCCTATCCGGCCGTACGGGAAAGGCTGCTGCAGTTGCAGAAGGAGATGCTGGTGGAGGGTGACATCGTGATCGAAGGCCGCGATATCGGCACCCGCGTCGCGCCCGATGCCGACGTGAAGATCTATCTCACGGCCACGCTCGAGCAGCGCGCCGCCCGCCGCGCCGGCCAGATCGGCGCCCAAGGAAGTGACCAGGTGTCCGTGAAGCGGGACCTCGAAAACCGCGATCGTGCGGACGCAGGACGGCGAGAGTCGCCGCTCGTGCAGGCGTCCGATTCACTCGCCATCGACTCGACGAACCTGAGCTTCGACGAGGTCGTCGAACAGATCCTCTCCTTGGCTAGAAGTTCCATGGCCCGAGAGCGCAACCGGTGACACTCGCCGAGAGTCGCCCCACTCTTCCCCTCGTCGCAGTGGTTGGCCGCCCGAATGTGGGAAAGTCATCGCTCGTCAACCGGGTCCTCGGCCGCAGAGAGGCCATAGTAGAAGCCACGCCCGGCGTCACGCGCGACCGACATGGTTACGAAGCGGAGTGGGCCGGCTATCGCTTCGAGATAGTCGACACAGGCGGGCTGGAGCCCGGCACCCAGGGGCTCGAGTCTCTGGTGCGCGAACAGGCGGAGTTCGCCATTCAGGCGGCGGATGTCGTGGTCATGGTCGTCGACATCGTGACCGGCCCCTTGCAAGAGGACGCGGCCGTCGCGCGGATCCTTCAACGATCCGGCAAACCCGTTGTGGTTGCTGCGAACAAGGCCGACGAGCCTCGTTCCGAAACCGACGCGCAGCTCTTCCTGAGCCTGGGCCTCGGCAGCCCCTCCGCCCTATCCGCCCTCCACGGGAGAGGTTCAGGAGACTTCCTCGACGCGGTCGTGGCGCGGCTCCCCCCCACACCCAGCACAGAGAGCGCCGAGTGGGCGGCCGTGGCCGTCGTGGGGCGGCCGAACGTGGGAAAGTCCTCCTTGCTCAACGCCCTGACGGGAGAGAGGCGAGCGCTGGTCGATGCTCGACCCGGCACCACGCGCGATCCGGTCGACTCCCACCTTCTGCTTCCCGGAGGCCACTCGATGCGGATCCTAGACACCGCCGGAATGAGGCGCGCCGTTCGCATCGACGACCCACTCGAGTACTTCAGCCTGCTGAGAGCACAGCGCGTCCTCGAGAGGGTCGATGTCGCTCTATTGGTTGTCGACGCCGACGAAGGGGTGACGGGGCACGAGCAGCGCATCGCGGAAGAGATAGCGAGCGGAGGACGTGCCTGCGTTATCGCGATGAACAAGTGGGATCTTGCGCCCAGCGATCCACCGGAGCGTCTCCGTCTCGAACGCTCCAGCGACCAACGCCTCCGCTTCATGCCGTGGGCGCGGCGCATCCGCACCTCCGCCCTCTCAGGTCGCGGCCTTCAACGCATCGGCCCCGCGCTCGAGGAAGCGGTGGCGTCTCACAGGCGGAGGCTTGCAACGTCTGTGCTAAACAACATCATCCACTCCGCCCAAGAATCGAACCCACACCCACGAACTCGCGGCGCAAACGTGCGGGTCTATTACGGAGCGCAGGTTGCGGTGAGCCCTCCTACGGTGCTGCTGTTCACCTCGGGCCCACTGTCCTCCCGCTACGTCCGCTTTCTCGAGGGCCGGATTCGCTCCGCCGAGCCCTTCCACGGCTCTGCCCTGACGATTCGGTGGAAGTTGAGAAACAGACGTCAACTAAAGGTATAGATTTGTCCGGCCGGGGAGGAGTAACTGCCAAAGCCGGGGCGGCGGCTGCGGCGCTATGATCGACCGCTTCGGGACGTGGCGCAGCTTGGTTAGCGCACTGGTCTGGGGGACCAGGGGTCGCCGGTTCAAATCCGGCCGTCCCGACTAGTTAAGCCTTATTTCGTACCGGCGGAGTACCTCCAAAGCCGCTTGGCTCTCCCGGCACAAAATGCTCCGGTCATGGCGACTGAGAATCCTCTCGAACTATCTGGCTCCTCGGCGGTAGCGGTCGCGGTCCTGCCGATGCCACAATCGCACGGTGACGCCGCCCGGACGCCCCCCGAATGAAGAGGAGCTCCCGCCCTCCCCAAGCTCCGAGGGGGGCGGAAGCGACGAGAGCCGTCTCCTCACCGTGCCCAACGTCCTATCCGCTCTTCGCCTGGCCCTAGTGCCCTTCTTCATCTGGCTGTTCGTGTCGAGGCGCGAGGAGGCGGCCGTCCTGCTCTATGGCCTGGGGGCTTCAACGGATTGGCTGGATGGATACATCGCCCGGCGCACGGGCCAGATCACCGAGCTGGGCAGGTTGCTCGATCCGCTCGCCGATCGCATCTATATCGCCGCCCTCGTCGTGGCTCTCACCATCCGGGGTGTCCTGCCCTTGTGGCTGGCGGTAGGCGTCGTAGGGCGCGATGCGCTCCTGCTGGCGCTTTTTCCGCTGATCGACCGTAAGACGACCGCTCGCCTGAGGGTCAACTTCACAGGCAAGACCGCGACCGCTTCACTCCTGGTGGGCCTCACCTGTCTGGCCCTCTCCGAGACCAGCTTCGGAGGGCGGCCGTGGGAGCGGATCGGTTTCTTCCTGGTGGTGGTGGGGTTCGTCCTCTACTGGATCTCGGGCATCATGTATGCGCGGGCGGCGAGGTCGAGCGTGGGGGCCGGCCGAGGGGCGGGGTGAGCGTCAACCATGGGCCTGTCTGCTGAGTTCCCAGCAATATCTACTTGTGCACTCGTTTACTCATCAACAAATGGATCGCGGTTGCAGTCGAGCCGCAGGGGAGGGCAAGCATGACTGAATTCCCGGACGACCGCCGCTATACGCGCGCCCACGAGTGGGCCAGGGACGAGGACGGCCACCTCGGCATCACCGACGACGCTCAGGAGCAGCTGGGGGGCGTCGGAGAGGTCGACCTCCCGGATCCGGGCGCTTTCGTGACGGCCGGCGCTCCGTTGGGGGAGGTGGAGTTTGCGAAATCGATAGCCGCCGGTCTCCGGCGACGGAAGCGGCCGTTGACCATGTCTAAAGCTTTGCTATAGGGTCATATGATCATGCCCGTCTACTGCAATAACTGTGGTCATCGCAACCCTCAGGGGGCCAATTTCTGCTCTTCCTGCGGGGCGCCGATTGCGGCCGAGTCCAGTGACACGACCGTGAGCTTCATGCCCACCGACCTGGAGGCGGAGCTCGACGAAGAGGTCCACATATCGCCCGAGGAAGTCGAAGCCGGACGGGGCGTGCTGGTCGTCAAGCGAGGGCCCAACGCCGGGAGCAAGTACTTCCTCGACTCAGACGTCACTCAAATCGGAAGGCACCCCGAGAGCGACATCTTCCTCGACGACATAACGGTCTCACGCCGCCACGCGGAGATCAGGCGGGATGCTGCCGGCTTCTCTCTGCACGATGTCGGCAGCCTCAACGGCACCTACGTCAACCGCGAACGGGTGGAGGGGGCCGAGCTCCGCTCGGGGGATGAGATTCAGATCGGTAAGTTCAAGCTCGTCGTCCTCACCGGAAACTGACCATGCCCCTGTCCAAGGCACGTGACTATTTGAGCATCGGAGAGGTGCTCGACTCTCTACGACGAGAGTTTCCGGACGTCAGCATCTCCAAGATTCGTTTTCTCGAGAGCGAGGGCCTGGTGACTCCGGAGCGCACGTCCAAGGGCTACAGGAAGTTCTACGACGAAGACCTCACCCGGCTCCGTCACATCCTTACCCTTCAGCGGGATCAGTTTCTGCCGCTCAAGGTCATCAAGAAGCGGCTGGAGGGCTCGCCCCACGCGAGCTCCTCCTCGCCCCCGGCCGAGCAGGCCGACGGGGTGGCGGCTTCCCGAGCCGACCACCCTCCGGACGGGGCCCCGGCAGTCGACTGGTCCGATGTTGATCTCTCACCAGCCGAGCTCGCGCGCGTCTCAGGGTTGGGTGAGGACGAGCTCGCAGCCCTGCAGGACTACGGCGTGATTGAGTCCAAGACCCATCACGATGGAAACGACCTTCTCATCGCCAAGACGGCTCGCCGCCTCTTCGACTACGGGTTCGAGCCTCGCCACCTCAGGATGTATCGCCAGGCGTCGGAGCGGGAGGCGGCCCTCATCGCTGCAGCAGTGATGCCTCTGACCAAGAAGCGGGATCCCAGAGGTCGTGAAGAGGCCGAGGTGTCCCGCCGGGAAATGGTGGAGCTCTCACGAAACCTCCGAGAGGTCTTGCTGCGCTCCATACTCAGCGCTCAGGCCTGAACCTTCCTTAAGAGCTATATGAACTTGTGGATTAGTCGACTTATGTTTATCGCTCTCAGCCTGCTCATCTTCGGGTCTCCTTGTTTGCACCCAGCAACGGCGCGCCCCAGGCCCGGCCGGCTTACCTGCCGCGCTTGTGTCGTCGTCGACGACACCGGCGCGACCCTGTGGGCGCGCCGGGCCAAAACACCACTGGCGAACGCCAGCACCACCAAGATGCTCACCGCGCTCACCGTGCTCGAGCTGGGCACCAAGGCTCAGCGCGAGGTCGTCGTTTCGAAGCATGCGGCGTCTACCGGTGGGGGAGGTCTCGACCTCGAGACCGGCGACGTGCTGACGGTTGAGGAGCTTCTGTACGCCCTGCTGTTGAGCTCATCCAACGATGCCTCGGTTGCCCTCGCCGAGCATGCGGCAGGGTCGGAACGCGCCTTTGTTGCCGCGATGAATTCGCATGCCATCCACCTTGGAGCGCTCGGCGCCCACTTCGTCACACCTCACGGGCTCGATACCCCCGGGCATCGCGCTACTGCGTCGGACCTGGCGCTCGTCGGGGCAGAGCTGTTGAGCCACCCTCTGCTGGAACGCATAGTCGGCACCGAGAAACACAAGGTGGTCGGGCCCGACGGGCCGGAGAAGCTCGCAAACAGTAAACCTCTACTTGGGACCTATCGAGGCGTG
>JBPCPZ010000112.1:0-5036 GCA_050998655.1 Actinomycetota bacterium | reverse complement strand
TCGAGTTGAGCGAGGGCATCATCGAGCTGCGCCCGATCGACCGAGAGCCGCTCGAACACCTCGGTCTGAGCTTCCTCGGACGATTGCAGGTACTGAAGGCGGGACTGGATGTCGTCGAGAGAGGAGGACGACAAGACAACCTCGAGTGCACCGGTTGTCCCACTCTTGTAGAGCTGCTCGGCCACCGCGGCGGCCGAGTCTTCGGTCGAGCCCAGGCGCCCCGAAAGCCGCCGGGCGATGATCTCGTTGCCTCCGATTCGGGTCTGGATCGACTGCAGCCGCTCTCGCACCAGGTTGTAATTCTCGACCACCAGCTCGAACTCGCGTTCGAGCTCGTGCAGGCGCTCTTCGGCGGTTCTCAGATCGGAGGGAGAGGGAGCAGCGCGGGAGCGTAGCTGTGAGCCTGGGGCGAGCGCGCCGAGCCAGATGATCAGAAATACCGCCAGCGCGGAGCGGCCGAGGGAGGAGATCCGGCAGGACATCATCCCTACCCTATCGGCCGCCGCCACCGATTTCCTTCGCTCCAAGCAGAAAACGGAGAAAGTGTGGCGCGCGCCACAGCGCGCGCTCAATCTCGAGGCGCAGTGTCTGCGCATGCGCAGGTGGCGGCATTCTGAGCCGAGCAGGGCCGATGGGGTCCGGGTTGCGGTCGTGGCGCGCGAGCCGAGCATGAGGATGGCCGCGGCCAAAGCATTCGATGACGCGCCCCCGCAGTGGTCGGTCGACCTCTACACGGACCCCCCTCCCGGGTGCGACGTGCTGCTGGTGTGCCCCGATGTGTCAGAAGCCAGTCCTCCCGGCGCCATCTCGTTCGACCCAGCCGAGCCGGCCGGGGCCATGGCAGAGATCGCCTCGCTTGCTTCGCCCTCGCGACTTCCCCTGGTCTCGGTGATCGGTTCCGGGCGAGGCTGTGGAGTGACGAGCCTGGCCCTGCACCTGAGCCGCGCCCTGGTCCCCTTCGGCGGCGTCTGCTTCGTCGATCTCGACGAGCGTTGGGGTGCGGCCCACAGGCTGGGGCTCGAGCCGAGCGCAGTCAAGACGTGGAAGGACTTCGACGGTTCAGCCGAGTCGGTGCGCTCGTGTGCGCTGCCTACGCCGGGCGGTTTCCGAGCCCTGTTTTCGCCCCTTTCGGCAACTCTCGACTCCGCCGAGAACGAATCAAGGCAACCCGATGAGGGCGTGCTTCTGGCCCGGGCACGCTCATTGTTCGAGGCCGTCGTTGCCGACGTTTCATCGCCTCGTGTCTTTGAACGCACGGCCCCCCATTGCGAGGTCGCGGTGCTGGTCTTGCCGCCGACTCGGCCTGCTGCCGCGCGCGGTCGTTCCCTGCTCGAAACTTGGCCCGCGCTCACTTGGACGGTGGTTACCAACCGGGTAGGGCCGGGAGGCGAGACGACCAGGTCAGAGCTCGAGCACATCCTCGAGCGCCGCATCTCGCTCGAGCTCCCCTGTTCTCCGTCGTTGCGAGACGCAGAGGATGACGGCCGCCTCCTGTCGTCGGGCCTCAGCAGATGGATCAGACGAGTCGAACGCCTGGCACGGGCCTTGGCGCGGTCGTGAACGCCCGACTGCGGGAGCTGTTATTCGAGCACGACGAGCTCGCCCAGCTCGATCCCGCCCGGCGCCGGCTGGGACTGCGCAAGCTCGTAACCGTTTCCGAGCCCGCGGAGGACCTCGGTACGGTGGTGGTGGCCTTGGCGGACGATGTCGACGGCTACGGTCCTGTGTCTCGGCTCATGCGGGATGAGGCAGTCACCGACATCCTCATCAATGGGCCGTTCGAGGTGTGGGTCGAGCGCGCCGGAACGCTTGAGCTAACCGATCTCCGGTTCGAGGGACACGAGGCACTGAGAGCATGGGTGGAGCGCAGGCTCAGCCGGGCCGGGGCGCGCGCCGACGCAGCTCGGCCGGTCGCCGATGCACGGCTCTCCGACGGCTCCAGGATGCACGTAGTACTTCCCCCGCTGGCTCCTCACGGCCCGCTGATCTCGATAAGGCGGTTCCCGCGTGCCCGCTTCGACCTCGACAGCTTGACTGCCGCCGGAATGCTCGACTCTGACGACGCCGATTTTCTTCGTCGGTGCGTCGGAGAGCGTACAAGCGTGGCCATTTCTGGCTCGACCGCGAGTGGAAAGACGACCCTCCTCAATGCTCTGCTGGGACTGGTCGACCCGAGCGAGAGGGTCGTGCTCATCGAGGAGCTGCCCGAGCTCAGCCCTGCCTGTTGCCACTTCGTTTCGCTCGTGACGCGCGCCGGGAACGTTGAAGGGCGAGGAGCCGTCGAGCTGGACGAGCTGTTGCGAGCCGCCTTGCGCATGCGACCCGATCGGATTGTGGTGGGCGAGGTCCGGGGGGGCGAGGCCTTGGCGGCGCTGGGAGCGTTGTCGACCGGACATGAGGGCTCGATGGTGACGGTGCACGCATCGTCCGCTTCGGACGCGCTGGAACGGATGGTCACGCTGGCGCTGCAAGCTGCGAACGGTCCTTGCGAGACGTCTCTGAGGCGTCAATTTCATGCCGCCTTCGGCGCCGTCGTGCACCTCGAGCGAACTCCTGGGGGCCGCAGGGTCCGCGAGATTCTTCGCCTGGCGTGACGACACCATCAGATCGAGCGACCGCTCTGCGCCAGTTGGCCGCGCTGCTGCGCGCAGGCCTGACCCTGGGTGAGGGTCTCGATGAGTGGGTGGATCGGGCTCCCGAATCATTGAAGGCCCCGCTGGAGCGCCTGCGCCGGCGCCTGAGATTGGGTGCGTCTGCCGAGGAGGCTCTGAGCAGCCTCGTCCCGGAGCTGGACGAGGAGGGCCCGGCAGTCGCCGCGTTGCTGACGGTTCACGTCCGCCTTGGAGGCGACGCGGCCGCTCTGCTCGAGGAGGCCGCCAGCGCTGCGGAGGATCGCCTGGCGGCGACGGAGTCGGCGATCGCAGCGGCTTCGGGAGCTCGTCTCTCCGGCCGCATGGTGGCCTCGTTGCCGTTCGCTCTGCTGCTGCTTTCGCCCGCTTCTAGAGCGCCGCTGTTTGACGCAGGGGGACTGGCCCTGCTCGCCACCGGCATTGGGCTCGGGGTCGTGGGACTTCTGTGGATGGGGAGACTCGTTCCCCGGCCCGAAGCCCTCGCGGATCCCTGCTCGGCCCTGGCGAGCCTGGTTGCCGCCGTATGCGAGGCGGGGGCATCCCCCAGCGCGGCTCTCGAGGTCATGGCGGGATGCGTGGGGGTACCGCTGGGGGAGGAGCTGGACCGGGCCCGGCGGCTGGCGGCACTGGGGGCGAGCTGGCCGGAGGCCCTGAGGCGCTCCGACGGCGACGACCTCGGCGAGCTGGCAGCCGTTATCGAGCGGGCTACGAGCAGCGGTTCTCCGGTAGGCGCCCCCCTTCGTTCTCTGGCGGCTTCGAGGCGCCGGCAGGGAGCGCGGGACTTCGAAGCACGTCTGCGCCGGGCTCCTGTGCTCATGGTGGTCCCCCTGACTCTGTGCGTGCTCCCCTCGTTCACTCTGCTCGGTTTGGGGCCGTTTCTCAGAGGAGTGGCTTTTTAACCCATCGAGTGGTGGTCAGATGCTCTATATGGTCATCTCACCACCACTCGGCAAGATCCTTGTGGCCCTGAGCTTGTTATTGGGCGGGTGTGGCGCATATGGCTCGGACGCGGCGACGGCGCCCTCGCCTGGGCGAGCGTCACCGTCGCCGGGTCCCACCTTCGACAGCGCAAGCGCCATTGTGCGAGGAGACGAAGGTTCGGTGCTTATCAGGGTAGAGGTCGCCCAGTCGGCCGAGCAGAGGAGCAGGGGACTCATGTTTCGGAACTCTTTGCCCGCCGACGCCGGCATGGTCTTCTTGTTCTTCGAGCCGACGCAAGGAGGCTTCTGGATGAAGAACACGAGGATCCCATTGTCGATAGCGTTCTTCGGAGAGGGCGGCGAGATCCTCGACATACTCGATATGAAGCCTTGCCGCGCCGACCCCTGCCCCATCTACGCACCGGACGCCACCTATTTCGGAGCTCTCGAGGTGAATCAGGGAGCGTTCGAGGAGTGGGGCATCTCCGAGGGAGACGTCGTCCGCATGAACCAGTAGCGGCAAGCGCCTGCCCTCCGCGTCATCCGAGTTTGCGGGCCTTCCAGATTTCCTCGGAGGGCCAGCGGCGCGCCCATTCGAGCGTCACAAATTCGTAGCTGGTAGAGGCGTCGGGCCCGGGGCGCAGCTCGATCATGTCCTCGATCTGGAATCCGTGACGGCGTAGGAGGCGGATCCAATCGCCGTAGCCGAGATGGAACTCCACCGACTCGTCGTCGGGCCACTCGAAACGATGCATCCCGAAGTAGTCACGAAGGAGCCGGTCTTCCGCCGGCTTGGTTTCGTCGTCTTGCACGAACAGCATCATCAACGTCGAGTTCCCGAGGAAGATCAACTCTCCTCCGGGACGCAAAAGGCGCGACGCCTCGGGGATCCACCGGTATGGGTCGCTCCAGATGGCGGCGCCGTACTCGGAGATGACCAGATCGAAGGAGCCATCGCGGAGCGGGACAAACTCGGCGGGGGCGCAGATCAACGGGAACCGCAGGTCGAAGTACTCCTGAAACCTACGTGCATTGGCGAGTTGTGCCAAAGTCGGATCGAGCCCGATGGGCGCCGCTCCACGGCGGGCGAGCCAGGCCGAGACATAGCCGGTGCCGCACCCAAGCTCAATCACGGCCATTCCCCCCACGGCGGGCAGGACGCCGACCTCCGACTCCGGTACGTCCCAGATCCCCCACGATGGCTCTTCACTCCAGCGCCTGCGGCCCGCCTCCTCGTAGTCGGGTGCCGAGCGAGTCCATTCGGCGCGGTTCCGTGCGATGTAATCGGGCTGATCCATGACCTCTCCAATTAGTGGATGGGCGCGCTGCTCTTGAGGCCGTGAGCTTAGCCAGGGACCACTCTCAGCCAACTCTCGCCCGACCTGGATCTCGAAAATTACTGCGCTGCTGTGGCGCGCGCCACAGCGAACGGCGCCTTCCCGCGCTTAGATAGGCACACACAACCAACGAAAAAACCAGTGTGGCT
>JBPCPZ010000093.1:0-14456 GCA_050998655.1 Actinomycetota bacterium | reverse complement strand
CCAGGCTTGGAATCCGCCGACGAGATCGGTGGAACGTTCAAGTCCGAGTTCGCGGAGGGTTGCCGCTGCGAGGCTGGAGCTGTAGCCCCCGTTGCAGACGATGATGATGCGGCGGTCGGCGTCGGTCACCTCTGGAATGTGGTGGGGGCAGGTGGGGTCCAGTCGCCATTCGAGGATGTTTCTGTCGATGACCAGCGCGCCTGGGAGTTCGCCGTCGCGGAGTCGCTGCTCGATTGAGCGTGTGTCCACGACCAAGGCGCCGGCGGCGATCTCGGACGCCAAGTTGGCTGGTTGCACCCGATCGAGGCCCTGGCGGGCAGCTTCGAGGAGTAGGTCTATCGCCGCAAGGCGTGTCATTGTCCCTCCTTCCGTAATACTACATCATGGAAACTGTGTTAAGTCAGGCGAGCATGGTTCCCTGCGGCTCGGGAAGCCTCAACTCAGGCCTCCATTGGCCGGAGCCGTGTCTCGTACATGCGGGCCGCGACCACGACAGCGGAGGCTGCGGTGAGGCCGGCCACCGACCAGATCGCGGCGCGGATACCGAACGCGTCGGCAATGAGTCCAGACAGCAGCGCTCCCACAGCAAAGCCGCCGTCACGCCAAAGGCGGTACACCCCGACGGCACGGCCTCGCCACGCCGGATGCGCTACGTCGCCGACCGCCGCGAGCAGAGTCGGGTACACAAGCGCTGTGCCCACTCCGAGCAAAACGGCGGCGAACGCCCATGCACCGAAGGAGTGACCGACCGCGACGAGCCCAAGGGCCGCGGCTTGAATGGCCATTCCGGCCACGATGAGCGGCTTGCGTCCGACCCGGTCCGAGAAGGCGCCGGTCACCAGCTGTCCGAGGCCCCAGACCGCGGGGTAGAGCGCGACGAGCACCCCAACGTGCCCCAGAGACAAACCCGCGGCAGCGAACAGCACCGGGAACAGACCCCAGGCCAACCCGTCGTTGAGGTTGTTCACCATCCCGGCCTGACTGGCCGCGGACAACGCCGGCTCGCGCAGGCTTGTCTCTACAAACACCTCACGGGGGGTGAGGTCGGCGTGGAGGTGGTCGTGGCGGCTGTCGCGGGCGACGTGGGAGGCGGCCTCGAGCTGAGCGTGGCACCGGGTCTCCCGGACCGCAAGCCCGGACAGCCCAAGGCCGAGTGCGGCGTAGGCGATACCGAGGTAGAACGGCTCCGGCCGTAGCCCGTACTCGGCGGCGATATATCCGGTGGCGAGAGCCGTCGCAGCCACCGCGCCGTACCCGGCGGCCTCGTTGAGCCCCATCGCCAGGCCGCGGGAGGCCGACCCGACGAGGTCGATCTTCATGATCACTGTGGTGGACCAGGTAAGACCTTGGCTGATCCCGAGCAGCACGTTCGCCGCGACCACCCATCCCCAACTGGGTGCCCAGATCAACAGCAGCGGGACCGGCACAGCGACTAGCCAGCCACTGACGAGCACCGGCTTGCGTCCGTAGCGGTCCGACCAAGCTCCGGCTAGGTAGTTCGTGATCGCCTTGGAGATACCGAAAGCCAGGATGTAGGTCAGCGCAGCGGTATACGCGGCTAGGTGAAAGTCTCGTTCGGCCAGCAGCGGCAGGACGGTGCGCTCCTGTCCGAGCATGCCGCCGACCAGCGCGTTGACTGCGACGAGCAGCCCGAACTGGGCGGCGTTGGCCCCTAGCCCCAGCTGAATGGCCCCGTGACGACTGTCGGCTCGGGACACCGTGCCACGGCTCACGCGCCGGTCTCCAACGGCGTCCCTTGTTCGGCGGCCCAGTCCCAGGGCCCGCCAATGAGGGTAATGACGTCGCGGTGGCCCGCCCGCTCCAGCAGACTGGCCGCCGTCATCGCCCGTTCACCGTGGCCGCACATCATCGCAATCGGTCCGTCCGGTATGTCGGCGACGGGGGCGCTCACCGCGCCGAGTTCCAGATGAGTGGCTTCAGGGATGTGTCCAGCAGCGAACTCCGAGGCCTGACGGACGTCGAACAATCGCCGTCCGGCGAACGTGTCCGTCGCAGCAAGCCGGGTGCGGATGACGGGGAAGCCTGCGGCCCGCCAAGCGGCGATGCCCCCGGCAAGCTCTCCGACGACGTTATCGTACCCGACCTTCGCCGCCTGCCAGACAATTTCGTCCAGGTCCTGCTTGGATTCGCGAACGATGATGATCGGCTTGTCCTGAGATACGACCCAGCCGAGCCAGGTCGCGAACACGTCACGCAGCGCGATGGAAATCGATCCCGGTACGTGCGCGGCACCGAAGTCGCGCACCGAGCGCACATCTACCAGCAGGGCGCCGTCCGTGAGCACGGCCTGCACCTCGTGTGCGGCCAACGATGTGAGCGAAGTGGATTCGTCGAGGAGGGGCGGTCCGTGTCGGTTGAGTTCCGCCAGGCGCAGGAAGTACGGCGGGAACGAGCCGAGCGACCCGACCAATGCCGCAACGAACGCGTCCTCATTCGCGCTCTGGAGCAACGGGTTGGTGGCCTTCTCGTAGGCGATGCTGCTTGTTCGCTCACCGCCCGCTGGTGCCGAGCAGAACGAGCCCGCGCCGTGGGTCGGCCACACTGCGACGTCGTCCGGCAACGTGAGTAGTAACTGTACGGACCGGTACTGGGCACGGGCGAGCTCCTCAGTGCGACCGGGATCGACCAGGTCCGTGCGTGCAACGGCGCCGACCAGCAGGGACCCGCCGGTGAACACCCCCAGCGGCCGCTCACCGTCAAGAAGCATGAATGCCACGTGTTCGTCGGTGTGTCCCGGGGTGCCGAGCGCACGCAGCCGCAGCCCGGCGAGGTCGACCTCGTCGCCGTGGGCGAGCCCGGTGTGCCCGAACTCCCGCCGAC
The DNA here is from genome assembly GCA_050998655.1 of Actinomycetota bacterium. Taxonomy (GTDB): domain Bacteria; phylum Actinomycetota; class CADDZG01; order CADDZG01; family WHSQ01; genus JACDAL01. Next base: position 11,615 of record JBPCPZ010000093.1, on the reverse strand, counting down.
CAGCCGCAGACGCAAGGACAGATGCGCCGTCGCTGGCGGCGAGCTGACGCGCGCCGGAGAGGAAGTCGGCATGGAGGTGGGTGTCGGCGGCGAACGCTACCCGGAGGTTCCGTTTCTGGAGGGCCGCCCTCATCGAGCGCAAGTCTCGACTGGCATCTACCGTCAATGCCCGGCCATCGCCCAGATCGACCAGATAGGCACTGTTGCCGAGGCCTTCGTCGACCAGCGGGATCACAGCCGACTCCATCATCAAGCCTCCTCTGTGCGCACTCTCAGGGGCTAGAAGGTGTACGAGTCGAGTTCTTCACCTCGGAGCAGTTGACGCTGCCAAACGCTGCTCACCCCCATCCTTATTCAAGGAAGTGCTTGAATATTGCCTGTATCACGGTACGCTTGTCAAGCGATTCGTTGAATAGTCCTTGTGAGGTGACCGGGGTGAGTGACAGAGCGGCGAAAGATGCATTGTTCGACGGGTTCGCCGGTGTCGCGAAGGCACTCGGGAACGGCCGACGGGCCGAGATCGTGGACCTGCTCACCCAGGCGGAGCGCTCAGTCGACGAGATTGCCGCCGAGCTGGGCCAGAGCATCGCAAACACCTCACAGCACCTGCAGCTACTGCTGCGCGTCGGCCTGGTCCGAACCCGCCGGGACGGCATCCGCATCTACTACTCACTCACCAGCGAACGTGTCGCCCAGCTCTGGACGGTGGTTCGCGACGTGGCCGCAGCGCACGTCGACGAGATCGACGAACTTGCCACGGCGTACCTCGGTGACCGGTCGAGGTTGGACACCGTCACTCGTGACGAACTGGCCCTGCGGTTGCGGGTCGGAGACGTGGTCGTGCTGGATGTGCGGCCGGAGCCAGAGTTCGCCGCCGGGCACATCGCCGGTGCCTTGTCGGTCCCCACCGCAGAACTGGCCAGGCGACTGCTCGAGGTGCCCAAAGGTCAACAGGTAGTCGCCTACTGTCGCGGCCCCTACTGTGTGTACGCCAACGACGCGGTCCGAGCGCTGCGCCGCCGAGGGTACCAAGCGGCCCGCCTGGAGGACGGCTACCCTGAGTGGGCGCAGGCGGGGCTACCCGTGGAAGAACGACCATAGGCGAGGACGGCTGGGGTGCGTTATTCGCCAGCTTCTATGCGCACCCCACTGTCATCCGCCGATGAACCTAGTGCCCCCAACCACACCACAGGTGGTCACGGGCGCAATGTTGCCCGCTAGATTCGCACTCGATCGATCAGCCCCCTTCGTCGAGCAGCTCTTGGCCCGAGATCTGCTGATCGGCCCAGTGGTCGTGCATCCAGTCGAGATGGTCCCATCGGGCCGCGCCGATTCGCTTCGTGTCCCACGCCGGGAAGTCGTGCTGCTGGATGTGCTCGGTCATGAGCTCCGGGTTGATCTCGTAGACGTGCTCGAAGCGCATGACGACCTCATCGTTGACCTCCCGGGCGTCGGGAGGTTTCTGAGCCGCCAGCCTGAAGCCAATCACAATGCCTCCCCTGCGTCCTCGTACGCGCTATCGAGCAGGTACTTTCCGGGATTCATGATGTTGTTGGGGTCGAGCGCTTTCTTGATCTTCTTCATGACCTCGAAGCCGCCGCCTAATTCGTCGGGCACCAGGTCGACCTCACCTGCTCGGCAAGAGCCGTGGCAAGCGCTGATAGAGCCACCGTGCTCGAGCGCGACGGCTGCGATGTCACGCTTGCAATTCACCCACGCGGCCCACGATTCGTCGTCGAGCTCCTGCTCCCAGATACCTACGTCTATCTCGGTGAGGTAGTCGCCCCACGGCTTGAAGGCCCCATTGGTGTATGCGAACATGCCCCAGTCGTCGAAGATCGGGTGCCGCTCGATTAGGTCGCTTACGAGCGCATGCCACTTCTCGCGCACTTTGGGGAGCTGGCTCCAGTTTATGGACGCATCTTCGCAGTGCCAGCTCATTGGCGCCACCTGACGGTCCGGCAGCCGGCCGTGCAACGGCGTTGCGTAGCGATCGTGGCGAGATGCCCAATCTCCTTGCGAGATCTCGTCACCGAGGTAAGAGCCGCCGGTGTCTTTTCCGATCCCCATTATCCGCTTGGCGGCCGGACGGACCTCGTCCGCGACGCCGTACATCGCGACCGCCACGACCGCCCTGACGGAGTCCGGTTGCGGGATGTAGGCTTCGTCGTCTCGCCGCAGGTAGCGCAGCTTCCACTCGTCGAACAGTACGACCCCTGCCAGCGTCGCCAACCCAGAGCGAGCCAGCGCACCGGTCGAGCGCCACGCGGTCTCGTAGTCCTCATAGGAGAAGAACGCAGCGAACTCGGCTTCCGGGCGAGGCACCAGCTCCAGAGTCGCCTCGGTCACGATCCCGAGCGTGCCTTGATGGCCCATGAACAGGTGCTTGAGCTGATATCCGCTCGATGACTTGCGGACTTTCCTTCCGCCTCCGTCGCCCACGCGCACTATCTCGCCGGTGGGAAGCACCATCTCGAAACTGATTACGAGGTCACGGGTATGTCCGTAGCGGCCGCCGATCAACGACCACCCGCTGGTGCCGATGCGTCCTCCGACCAACGAGCAGGGATATGAGGCCGGGTCGTCGGGATAGATCACATCGTGCTTACGCAGCTCTTCGTTGAGCTTCAACATGTTGATCCCCGGGCCTACTGTTACCGTTCGGTCATCCAAGTCAAGCTCAAAGACCTTGTTCATGAGCTTGACGTCGACGAGGATGCCGTGCTTTAGAGGAACCGCGCCGTCCGTCAACCCGGTGCCGCCGGCGCGCGGCACCACCGGGATGCGGTGCCGGTTGGCGAGCTTCACTACCTCGGAGATTTCCTGAGCGCTCACCGGGAGCACCACGGCGTCGGGGACGTGCTCGGCCCAGCGATGGACGGGGAAGGGGGCCGGAACCCGGGCCCGATTGAAGCGAGCGGCAGGATCCGTGAAGACGCGATCGCGGCCGACAATGGAGATGAGCTCCTCGACTACGGGATCCGAGAGCATCACTGAAGTCACGATCCGACCTCCGCACCATCGAGCCCCGCCGACTGCGCCACCAGCTCCAGCAGATCTAGAACCTCTATGGCCTCGGCGCGCTTGTTGCCCTGCTCGGAGAGTGGGCGTTCGGACCAGACACAGGCGGTCGCGAGGGCATCGAAATCCCGCTCTTCGGCGCGCTCGATGCGGCGACGGCTGATTTCTGCGGTGAGGTCGGGGCGCTCGATGCCGAGACCTGCGCCTGCCCCCGAGCAGTAGGACCACTGAGTCACGTGGTCGACGTCCTTGAAGGTGAGGCCGGGGATGGCCCTAAGTATCTCGCGCGGAGCTTCGTGGATGCCCTTGCGCTTGTTGCGCCTGCAAGCGTCGTGATAGGTGACGGTCTTCTCGACCGGCCGGGACAGCTCGAGCTTGCCGTCGCGGACAAGCTCGGCGACGAGTTCGACCATTAGCACGATCTCGAAGTCGAAGTCGGCTCCGAAGTAGCGCGGGTAGTCCTCGGTGAAAGTTATGTAGTCGTGAGGGTCGAAAACGATGATGCGTTGGGCTCCAACTGACCTCCAGTCGGCGATGTTGTGCTCGGCGAACGAGCGCGCCTTCTCGACGTAGCCCATCTCGGCTGCAGGTCCGCCGCAGCACCACTGCTCGCGCATGAGTCCGAACTGCACCCCCGCGGTCTGGAGGATCCTGGCAGCGGCTCGCGGCGTCGAAGTCCGAAAGAATGCTCCCTCGCAGTCGCAAAACAACAGCGTTTCGCCGCCAATCGGAATGTCGAGTCCCTGCGCCCAGTCGGCAACATGGTCCTGGGAGACTTCGATATCTCCCATCACCGGTTCGCTTCGGTAGCGATCGGTGAGCTCCACCCAGCGCTTCCAGCCTTCTTGTTCGACTCCCGAATCCACAGCCAGGGCTCGCATCGCTCGTACGACCTCGACCGTGCGCGTCCGGAAACGGTAGAAGTCGCCGGTGAACAGAGTGTTGGGACAGCGCAGCTCGCAGGCTCCGCACTGGGTGCAATGCACGTAGTCGCGTGCCACGTCCTCTACCGACAGATGCCCCTTCTCCATCGCCACGATGTTGGCGTGAAAGGAGGTGGGTGTATGTGCCTCATCCCTGGTGACCTGCATCACGGGGCACACCTCACGGCAGAACTTATGCCCTGAGCTATAGCAGTTGTAAGCGGCATCTCGCCAATGCTCGACGAACTCGGCTTGAAGGCCGTTCTCTTTGCTCGTCTGCCGGCCGTCCTGGGTCTCGTGTTGAGTCACACACACCTCGGCTTTCTCTTGGGCGCGCTGGGCAGCAGGGGTTGTCGGACGTCCCTTAGTTGAAGGCGGGGATAACCTCGTCATGGATGAGGCGCAACTGACCCTGCACATCGGGCACATCGCTCAGCTCGGCGCCTGAGAAATGCTTTACGAGGTAGGGATCTGTCACCGCACAGATGACGTGGTTCACGCCGGCGGGGATGATGTTGTTCTTGAGCTTCTCCACGCACTCTTCGGGCGTCCCGGCCACCGAAAGCTTGTCGCCAAGCTCTGGCGTCGTCAGCTCTAGGGCCTTTGCGACGTCTCCTGCTCCGAACGCCTCGGTGATAGGCCTGAGCGATTCGTAGTCGATGCCATGGCGCTCGACTTGGCTCTGAGGCATGGCGGGGATATAGAACGCCGCCATGATCCGAGCCGCTTCCTTTGCGGCTTTGGAATTGGGCCCACAGGACCAGATGAGCCATGCTCCGATGTCGAGGTCGTCCGCGTTGCGGCCGGCCTTGGCCGCTCCCGCCTTCACATGCTCGACGACGTAATCGTAGTTCTCCCGTGAATAGCCGCAGGCGTGGTGCATTCCGTCAGAGACCTCGCCGGCGAACTCAAACGACTTCGGTCCTCCCATGGCCCCTACCTTGAGCGGGAGGTGCTCCTGGACGGGCCGAGCCGCGGTGAACATGCCCGTGTAGTTGAAGAACTCGCCCTCATAAGTGATGGTGCCGTCGTCCAGGAAGGTCCGCATGACCTCAAGGCCTTCTCTGAGGCGCGACAGAGGTCTTGAGCCCTGCCACGCCACGTGGTACTGAGCCAACATGACGAGGTTGCCGAAGCTGACGACCGCCTCCGCCCGGCCCCCAGTGAGCTCGTCAAGGGTGGCGAGTTGCTGTGCGATCAGTGTCGGCTCTCTCAGGATGACGTGGGTCACGTTGGGGCCGAGGCGTATGTTCCTGGTCTTGTCCGCGGCGGCCGCGAAAAGCAGCCACATGTCCTTGTGGTATGTCTCGTCAACCGAGTAGCAGGCGTAGAAGCCGAGGTCGTCCGCCAGCTTGATCATGTCGATGCAGTCGTTCACCGGATAGGCCGGGACCTGCACGTAGCTGAATTTGGTCATGCCACCCCTCCCGCTCGATCGGTCGCCTCAGGAATACCATCACCGCTGCCCCCGCAGCAAGTGAAGGGGGGCCGTTCCGCGAGTTCTGAGATTCAGCCACCTGACAGGTGGGTGGACCTCCTGAGAACGAAAGCCGACCTTGCCCAAGTTCACGGAGCGTCGGAAGGGGAGATGGTGGGAGCTCGAGAGGCTCAAGAGCAGTTGCGGATCTGCGTGTCGTTTTCGGGCGGAGCGTCGCTGGGGGCCTATGAGGCGGGCGCCTTTGCAGCTTTGCTGACCGGCGTGCGCCGCCTGCAAAGAGATCGACCCGGCGCCGTTGTGGTGGATGCGGTGGGTGGCGCCTCGGCCGGCTCCCTGGTGGCGTTGCTGGGGGCCTATGCCCAGCTCGAAGGGCTCGACCCCCTCGACTTTCTGTACGAGGGATGGGTCGAGCGAGTCAACCTCGACCTGATGAAGCGCAAGGCCGGCGAGGGCCTGCTTTCCTTCGATCGGCTGCGAGAGGACATCATCGACTTCCTGCACACCAACGACCGGTACTCGGACAGGGGCCAGTCTTCGCCGCTGGGTCTTCATGTTGCGCTTACCGGCTTGCAGGGCCTCACTTACGAGGTGCGCTCGCGGGGTGGAACGACCTCCTTCTCGGCCGTCACTTACTCGGACTGGGGCAGGTTCATGCTCAAGCCCGGAGGCGGCCCCCGCCAGATCTTAGAGTCGGAGGGAACCGCTCCCCTCGATTGCGTGCTCGCGTCCGCCTCCCATCCCGGCGCCTTTCGACCGACGTTGTTGGATCGCAGCGCCGACAAGAGCGTCTATGACTCCTTGGGGATCGACAACTTCCCTTCGTCGGAACAACTCTGGTACACGGATGGTGGCCTCGGACAATCGAACCCTCTCGGACGCCTCCTCTCTACGGCCCGCTGGATCGACGAGCAGACCGGGGACAAGGGCCCTTACAAGCGGACGCTGGTCTTGATCGATCCTCGCTCGGAGGATCCCTCGGGAGCTCTCTCGTGGGGGGATCCCGAGAACTCTCCGAAATGGCTGCACGGTCTCAGCCGGGCACTCGAGATCGTCCCGGCGCAGGTCGTCTACGACGACGCTCTGCGACTGGAGAAGGCGAATGCGCGCCTCGCATGGGCGCAGGCGCTTACCGAGTCTCTGGCCCCCCAGCTCTCCGACGCCGCCACCACGGCCTTGCGGAACTTCCTCCACGAGGTCGACGCGGACAAGGCAGGATCGCCGAAGCAGAGGGTTCATACGAGCTCCGCCGGCGCGGAAGCGGCCTCGGCTCGAGAGCTCCTGATCAAGGCGGTAGAGGCGGTCTCAGGGCTCGGAGCCAAAGAGATCGTCGACCTGAACGTCATCACTCCGCGCCAGCTCGCCGGAGATGACGAGGAGGAGGTGCCGCGTCTCTTGGCCGGCGAGTTCTTCGGTGACTTCGGAGGCTTCTTGCAGCGCGACATAAGACGCAGCGACTTTCTCCTCGGCTATGCGTCGATCGAGGCGTGGCTTCCCGAGGGCCTGGCTGACTCGGGCTATGACCCCGATGCCCTCGAGCTGATGTCTGCTGAGGTCACCGCGAGGAGTCCCGGGGAGTGGCGCGAGGCAAACATGGGGGCCGCAAGCCCGTCGTCGTTACCGTGGCTTGCCAGGCTGAGGCTGGGGCGGTTGCTTGTGGATGCCGCACGAGCGGTGGCCGCCAACGTCGTCGATCTGACGGAGATGAGAGAGAAGCTAGGCGAAAGGGCACCGCTCCTGCGTAGCCGCCGGTAATGGCGGCTCAAGTGCCGGCGCGGGCTCTCGGCTCATAGCGGCCAAGCCAGCGACCCGCTACCACCGACATTCCTCCTCGTTCAACGCCGAAGCCGAGACTTCGATAAAAGGCCTCGTGCTCTTCGGTGAACAGGCCCACATGGTGGCCGGGCACGGTTTCGAGGAGCATCCCGACCATCGTGGTTCCGATTCCTCGGCGCCGGTGCCTTGAGAGCGTCCACACGTCGATCAAGTAGGCGTTGCAGACTCCATCGGCGAGCAAGCGCGCGGTGCCGACCACGCGTTTGCCTGCCCATGCGATTGCGACGGCTTGACTGTTGGCGAACGAAGTCTCGAGTTCGTCTGGAGTGCGGAGATTGTCGAAGTCATCGGCCGTCAGATCATTTTTGATGCGCGCCCAGTCGACGCTCTCGGTGGTCGCGGCGTAGCGAATCTCCTCCTCCATTAGCCCGAGCGCTTCAATTTCCCGTGCTGCTTAGCGTAGAGCTCGCCGCGCCGGAACACGGCCAAGCCCAAGGGAATCGATATCGCCCCGATCACCACCAACGGCCACAACTGGTTCCACAGATCACCCACACCCGCTCCCTCGAGGATCGCATCGCGGATTCCTTCGAGTGCGTAGGTTGCGGGTGAGATCGTGGCGAGCCATTGCATGGGCTCGGGCAGGACGTCGACGCTGTAGTACACGCCCGACACGACCAGGAGCATGCCCTGGGCGATGAACCCGAGTTGGGTTCCTTTCTCCGGTGAGATCAGCGGCAGGACTGCTGTCATCATTCCGATCCCGATGAATGAGACAGAAGCGATTCCAAGGACCACGAGCGCGGCGACGAAGTTCGCTTGCGGCATCTCAAGGTCGAAGAAGAACGCGATCGCCCCGAACAGAAGCCCGGCGCGCGCCACACCGTAGACCACCGCGAAGATACCCATTCCGAACAAGTGCACCGAGCGCGACAAGGGCGCCATGAATGTGTACTCGATCGTTCCCTCCCAGCGCTCCCACGCCACCGTCTCGGTGAGGATCTCGAAGATGATCCCGAGGTAGGCCCAGATCACGGCGCCTATCAACAGCACTGTGGTCTGGCGGTTGACGTCGAGGCTCCCACCGGAGGCTTCGACGCCCTCGGCGATGAACACGATCGTGAGCGTGTTCGCCACGGTCCACACGAAGAACGCCACCTCCCACAGCGCGTAGCGCTTGACGAGATAGGCGTTTCTCTCCACAATTCCTGCAAGTCCGATTAGCTCGGCGCGCACCGTTGTGGCTGAGCCTGGCATTACTCCCTCCAATCGTCGTCGTCTTCGAGCTCGAAGCTGCGACCCGTTGCGCTGAAGAAAGCCTCTTCGAGACTCGACGCGTGGTAGCGCTTCTTGAGATCGGGGGCAGGCTCCAGGGCCAAGAGCTCGCCCCGGTGCAAGATGCCCACGCGATCGGCGAGTGCCTCAGCCTCGGCGAGGTCGTGAGTGCACAGCAGAATGGTCGCGTCGTGCGCCGCTCTCATCTCCCGAATGAATTTCTGCACCTCGAGCTTGGATCGAGGGTCCAGGCCCGTTGTCGGCTCGTCCAACAGCAACAGCACCGGCGAAGTCAGCAGCGCGCGCGCCAACGAGACCTTCTGCTGCATGCCGCGAGACAGGTTCTCCATTGACTCGTTGCGTCGCTCCGCTGGAAATCCGACTCGCTCGAGGATTACGGGTATCTGCACGCGGGTCTCAGACGCAGGTATGCCGTAGAAGCGTGCCGCATAGCTGAGGTTCTCGACCGAGGACATCTTCTTGAAGAAGGACGCCTCAACTGACACGCGGTTGACCAGCCTGCGGACCTGGCGCGGCTCAGAGAACACGTCGTAGCCGAACACCCGAACGCTGCCGCCGTCACCCAAAAGCAACGTGGACAGCAGGCGGACGAGCGTCGACTTGCCGGAGCCGTTCTGGCCCAGGATCGCTACGCATTCGCCGCGCTCGATCCGTAGTGAGATGTCGATCAGCGCCGGCACGCGGCGCTTGCGGGGGTGCCCTCGCCGGCGGTCTCGGCGCACGAACTCCTTCCGCAGATTCACGACGTCGACCGCGGGCGCGCCGATATTCACTTCGGAAACGGACGTGGCGAGAGACGTGATTGTGGTGGAACGGGACATCTGCTACTCCTTTGGGGTGGCGAGGAAAGGGGCCGCTCAGAAACGGCTGCGCGCTTACCAGCCGCGCCGGGAGGGGCGCGGGGCGCAGCTGCGACAAGTCAGGCGAGGAGTAACATCAGGGTCAGCATACTCCATCTCCGGGGACCGATGCGAGGGTTCTGGGACCGCTAGAAGTATGAGGGCAGAACGTTTGTGACACCGGACCGAAGTCGGCTGGTGGTCAAGCCATTCTGGCTCGGAGTGGTCCTGTGTCGGTCGGACTCGCAGCACCTCTCGGCACCTTCGACGCAGCGATCACACATCCGCAAACCCGTACCCTCAGAGCTTCCTGCGAAGAGCTGGCCCCCCCGGCTAGCCGATGCGGGAAGAGTGAGTACTGCCCCACCCCCCGGCACAGTCTCGCTTGACTGCCGAGTTTGCCCCCAGCCATCCTGACAAGCGCCAACAAACCCCTGCCCCGCAACAGCTGGTGGAGGAGGTCCCTGCTTGCACGTTCATCGGGACTGGTGTTTACTGGCTTGGCCGGGGTCGTGGATGAAGAAAAGGGAACGCTAAATGATCCGACCCTCTCGTTTCTTAGGCGCTTCTTCGCTGGTGCTCGTAGCGCTAATGACGCCTGCGGCCGCTGCCGCTCAAACCATCGTCAAACCCTACCTCAGAGCCGTCGGATCGTATTACGAGGTCACTCCGTTGTTGAGCGTCGGCGATCGACTCCCGCTCACTGGCGACGAGGTCCAGCAGTATCAGTTGGTGGGGACTCCGGATGGCTTGGGTGCTCACGCCAACGACGACGGCACGGTGACGCTCTTGATGAGCCACGAGCTCGCCGCCGATCGGCTCACCGAGCCAATAGTTGGGGCACCCTTGAATAGAGGGTCGATAGTGTCCCAGTTCATCCTGTCTCCGGAGGGGCAAGTGCTCTCAGGCAAGCACGCCTTCGGCACGGTGTTCAGCCAGAACCTCCCGGTTGGCCCAACCGCCCGAACAGACAACTCGACTCCCGCCTTTGGTCGTTTCTGCTCCTCGACCTTGGCGGGTCCGGACGAAGGATTGGACCGCTACATCTACTTCGCCAACGAGGAGGCCGACAGCGGGATCGTGCGCGGGATCCCCAGCACCTTCGATGGACGCGGCGGCCTCACGGTGGCGATCTTCAACGGTGAAGCTCACACCCTTCCCAAACTTGGGCGCTTCGCCAAAGAGAACAGCGTGGTTATGTCGGGTACCGGACGGCGCACGGTCATCCTCTCGCTCGAGGACGGCCCGTCGGTGGGGGACTCACAGCTCTATATGTACGTGGGCGCTAAGGACACTTCTGCCGGCGCCTCAGTCCTGCGCCGCAACGGGCTGGACAACGGTCGGCTCTACGTTCTGGCCTCGGCGGCGTCGGAGTCCAACAACGAGCTCAGTTTTCAGGAGGGCACCACCCGGGCAGAATGGCGCGCGATTCCCAACGCCGACAATATGAGCGACACCCAGCTCGAGCTCGCAGCCGATCTAGCCGGCGCCTTCGGGTTCGTCCGGATCGAGGACGGAGCCTTCTCCCCAACCAGGCCCAATGAGTTCTTCTTCGCCACCACGGGCGGAAACCTTATCGAGGGGAACGGCTTGGGGCGCCTCTATTCTCTGCGGCTCAACCCTCGTGACCCTCTGGGCGGGGCACGCTTGCACGTCGTCTATAACGCCGATCAAGTGATCGCTCAAGGCGGTGACATCGCGATCAGTCCCGACAACATCGAGGTGGATGGGCGGCATCTCATGGTTCAGGAGGGCGGAACCGGGAGAGCCGAACCGGTGCTCGCCCTTAAGCAGAGGGAACTCAGCGTGTGGCGCTTCGACATGACAGACTCGAAGTTCGAAGATCGGATCGATGCCGCCTCCGCGACGCGCTTCGCCGAGGTCGCCCCCCCGGGCCGCGACGGCGTGTCTGTGCCCGTGGGAAAGTGGGAATCGAGCGGGGTGCTTGATGCAGGAGGGCTGTTCGGTACCGATAGCTGGCTGCTCGATGTTCAGGCGCACGCTCCCACCACGGCGCCGTCGCCGAATACCTTCGAGGACGGGCAGCTGTTACTTCTGCGAGGCGGTACGGCCCCGTAGCCCGCCCTGGCCCCCCCGGCGTCAGAAGAGAAGCCGGTTGCTCTTTCCGGTAATTAGGTTGGTAAGAAACGCGGGCCAGCTATAGACGCGTTTCGTACCTAAGTTCCTCGGGGCGCGCTTTCGCCGAGGGAAGGCGCGCTATTTCTTGGAGGACTCGAAGTAGGGGTTGGTCCCCGACGCATGGTCGGTGACGTCGACCACCTCGGTGATCTCCGGGACCGCCTCTTTGATCGCCACCTCGATGCC